>JAFMQT010000013.1 GCA_017354515.1 Nocardia sp.
TGATCTGCTCCGAGAACCCGGACCTGGTGGGCCGGGAGGCGGCGGCGATCGCGGACTATGCCGACGCCCATCCCGCGGTGAGCCCCGCGCGCATCGCGGAGATGTTGTTTCGCACCCGCCCGGCCCGGCGGTACCGGGCGCTGGTCATGGCCACCGACCGCGATACCATGGCGTCGGGGCTGCGCGCGCTGGCCGCCGGCGAACCGCATCCGGATGTGGTGCGGTCCGACGGCCCGGCTAGCCCGGCGCGGGTGGCCTTCGTATTTCCCGGCCAAGGTAGTCAGCGGCCGGGTATGGGGCGCATGCTCTACGACCACTCCGAGCCCTACCGAAGCGCGGTCGACGAGTGCGACAAGATCTTTCACGAGTTGTATCAGTGGTCGCCGCTGCCGTATCTGCTGGATGCCGACACCCCGACCGATGAGCCGGCGCACACCGTGCAACCCGCGCTGTTCGCCAATATGGTCGGGGTGGCCGCGATGTGGCAGGCGGCCGGTGTGCGGCCGTACTCGGCGGTCGGCCACTCCCAGGGCGAGATCCCCGCCTGCTATTTCGCCGGCGCGCAAACCCTGCCGGACGCGGTGCGGATCGTGGATACCCGGGGCCGCATCGTCGACGGGCTCGGCCTGGAGGGGTTCGCGATGGCCGTCCTCGGCATCGACCGGGACGAATGTGAGGACCTGCTCGCCCGCCAGGCCGGTTTCGCGGAATTGTCGGTGGTCAACGCCGACCACGTGCTGGCCATCGCCGGGGCGTCCGACGCGGTCGGTGTGATTGTCGAAAAGCTCACCGCGGAAGGGAAATTCGCCAAGCAGATCAAGGTCCCGTATCCCGCGCACACCTCCTATATGCACCAGCTGCGCGAGGTGTTGAATCGCACGGTAGGCCCGGATATGGACAACCACTCCTTCCTGCCTAGCGATATCGACTTCATCGGTGGCACGTTCGGCGACGTGGTTCGGCCCGACCAGTCGGTGATGGATTACTGGTATCTGAATCTGCGCAACCGGGTGCGCTTCGATCGGGCCATCGCGGTGGCCGCACGCCGGGGTGCGAACACCTTCATCGAGATGTCCGAACATCCCACCCTCATGCTGGCGATGCAGGAAACCCTCGGCACCCTCCCGGCCGACGTGCACTACCGGGCGCTCGGGACCAGCCGCCGCACCGCCGAGGATCTGCGGGAATTCACCCGCGCCCTGGCCACCGTCGTCGTCCACGACTCCGAGTACGACTGGGACATGCTGCGGGACAACACCTCCGGTGGCCCGCGGATGCCGCTGCTGGACTTCCCGAACACCGTGCTCAACACGACGAAGATGTGGGCGGTGTTCAATTATCCGGCGGTGCCGCCGGATAACGCGGACACCTTCCTACCCACCCGCTACGTCGAACAGTGGACGCGACTCAAACGCCGCTCGATGGTTCCGCCGCGCACCCTCGCGGTACTCGATCCAGCCGGAGCGGCCGGGGAACTGGTCGCGGCGATCGCGGCGGCGGCCACCAAACATGGTGCGACGGTGGTCGACTCGACATCCGCGGATACCCTCCTGATGCTGGCGCCGCCGGCCTCCGGGGCGCGGGTTGAGGATCTGGCCACCTTCCTGGGCGAGCCCGACTGGCCGGCGGATCTGTCCGGGGTGGGCGAGATGTGGTTGGTCACCACGGGGGGCGAACACGTGCACGCCGAGGAGGTTCCGGATCCGTTCCACGCCGCCGCCCAGGCCGGATTCCGCTGTCTGGCAGCCGATCACGTCGGCACCGCCATCCGGCACCTGGACCTGCCCGCCGGAGCGGATCCGATGGTAGCGGCCCGGGCCCTGATCGGCGCGATACATATCGCCGACGAACCCGAACTGGCGGTGCGCGACGGTGGCGTCTACGCCAGACGCCTGGTCGCCGACGATGCCGAGGACCGGCCGCTGGACGCCGAGACCCTGCGGGAGGTCGTGATCATCGGCGGCACCGGCAAACTCGGACTCGACTTCTGTGACCGGTTCGCCACCGCCGGAGCGCAGCGTATAACGCTGGTCAGCCGCAGTGGCGGGGATACCGGTGTGGCGGGCCGCATCCGCGATATCGAATACGGATCGAAGTCCGAGATCGTGCGCCGGGGTTGCGATATCACCGACCCGGACGCCGTCCGCGCGCTCGGGGCCGAATTCGCCGAGTCACCCGCGACGCTGATCGTGCACGCGGCCGTGGACTACGCGGCCGCGGAATCGGAGCCCACCGCCGACACCGTCCGCGCCGCGGCCACTGCCAAATCCGTTGCCCTGGAGTACGTGATCGCACATCTTCCGCTCGCGGAGCACGGCCGGATCGTGCTGTGCTCATCGCTGTCGGCCGGCCTCGGCGGTAAGGGGCTGGCCGTGTATTCCGCGGTCAATCGGCTCCTCGACGCCGAGGCGATCCGCTACCGGGCCGAGGGCATTCGGTGCACCTCGGTGCAGTGGGGGTTGTGGCGTGCGGTGGGAGCGGCCACCGCCGATGCCGTCGCCACCATCAGCGGGGCCGGACTGCTTCCGATGGATCCGCACAGCGCGGTGGTCGCGGGCTTTACACCGGACACCAATGCCATTGTGGCGGCGGCGGATTGGGGCCGCCTGCGAGAGCTGTTCAGCGCGCTGGAATATGGGCCGCTGTTCGCGGAACTGCCCGAGGATCTTCCGGCGGCGGTGGGTGGAGGTGCGATCGCGGCGCCCGCTCCGGAGCCCGAGCCGGTCGCCGCGGCCTCGGTCGCCGAACCCGCGGTACCGGACGAGGATTCGGTGTCGGAGGGGGATTCGGTGTCGGCCGACACGGTCGAGATCACCGAGGTCGTCCGTCGCGCTCTGCGGACGGTCATGGGCCTGGGCGGTACCGAATCCATCGACCAGTCGATGCCTTTGGTGGCCATGGGCTTGGATTCGTTGCAAGCATTGGATCTGCGCAAGCGGGTGGAAGCCGAACTCCGGCGCGACCTTCCGGTCACCGCGATTCTGGGGGGCGCCTCATTGGATGAGGTGGTGAGCCTGCTGGCCTGACGGCACCAGTGGGACAGGGTGGAGCCCGGATGCCAATTAGGTTAGGCTTACCGAAGATTGCTCGGCTTATCCATACAGACGGAGAACATTGTGTCGGAACCAGTGGAAGCGTCCGCGGCCGCGGGAGCGGACACCGCGATCGTCGTCGACTCCATCGAGAAATCCTTCGGTGCGGTGAAGGCCCTGCGCGGGGTCACCTTCAGCGTGCCGACCGGCAGCGTGCTCGGCGTGCTGGGTCCCAACGGCGCCGGAAAGACGACCACGGTCTCGGTGCTGTCCACACTCATCCGGCCCGATGCCGGCAGCGCGCGGATCGCCGGCTACGACGTGGTCGCCGACGCGGCCGAGGTGCGCTCGTCGATCATGCTCACCGGCCAGTACGCCGCACTGGACGAAATACTCAGCGGCCGTGAGAATCTCGTACTCTTCGGCCGGTTGATGGGACTGGGCCGCAAGGCGGCCGGGGCTCGCGCGAGCGAACTGCTCGAGCAATTCGACCTCACCGAGGCCGCCGACCGTCGCGTCGGCCAGTACTCCGGCGGTATGCGCCGCCGCATCGATATCGCCTGCGGGCTGGTCCGGCCGCCGCGCGTGGTGTTCCTCGACGAACCGACCACCGGCCTGGACCCGGTGAGCCGCCAGAGTCTGTGGGCGCTGATCCGCTCGCTGAAGGAACAGGGGGTGACGATTCTGCTCACCACCCAGTACCTCGAGGAAGCCGACGCCCTGAGCGACAACATCATCGTTATCGACAAGGGCACCGTGATCGCCGAGGGCACCGCCGACCAGCTCAAGGCGCGCGCCGGTGAGAGCTACTGCGAGGTGGTCCCCGTCGATGCCGGAGATGTTCCGGCGGTGGTCACCGCACTGTCGGAGTTGGGCGCGCCCACCGTCGCCGAATCCCGTGACCGCGTGTCCATTCCGGCTCCCGGTGGGGCGGTGACCCTGTCGCAGGCGCTGGACCGGATCAATGCCGCGAATGTCGAACTGATCGATATCGCGTTGCGCCGCCCGTCCCTGGACGAGGTCTTCATCAAGCTGACCGACAAATCCGCGGTGGCCGCATCATGACCGCCGCGACCGACCCGGCGCCGATCACGGCGATCGTCGATCGGGATTTCTCGATCTCACCGAGTACGCAGCTACGCGCCCTGGCCGGGCGCATGCTGCAGAGTATGGTGCGCCAGGGGCAGCTGGTGGTGGCGTTCATGCAGCCGGTGGTGTTCTTCGTATGTTTCTATGTGCCGCTGCACAAATCGCTGGAAACTCCGGTCGTGCCGTATGCGCAGTATCTGCTGCCGGTGATCGTGGTCTTCGCGATGTTCTTCGTCTCGATGTTCTCCGCCGATATGGCCGCCCGTGAGGTGGTCGGCGGGATGGCCACCCGGCTGCGGTCCATGCCGGTCCCGCCGTGGGTGCCGGTATCGGCTCGCGCCACCGCGAATCTGGCGCGGGCGGTGGCGGCCCTGCTCGGTGCGCTGGTGATCGGAACGGTATTCGGCTTCCGATTCCATTCCCTGCCGGGCGCGGTGGTTTTCCTGTTGCTGGCACTGGTGTTCGGCATCGGGTTGATGATCGCCACCGACGCCCTGGGCACCGTGACCGGGAATCCGCAGTTGGGCGGCACCGTTCTGTTCGTACCCCAGCTGCTGTTGCTGATGACATCCACGGGTTTCGTTCGTGCCGAGGGATTTCCGGGCTGGATCCAGCCGTGGGTGCGCAACCAGCCGATCTCGCAGCTGGCGGCGGCGCTGCGCGGTCTCGCCGACGACCGCTACGTCCCGGAGGTCGGTGTGTCCATCGCCTGGATCGTCGGGATCTTCGTGGTCGGCGCGATTGCGGCGGTTCGAGCGGAAGGTCGCCGGGCATGAGCGGCCAGAGCCTGGTCGAGGCCGGGCGACTGCTGCGGCGTTGGTCCCGGCAGCCCGATGTGATCGTCTCGACCGTGGTGCTGCCGATCCTGCTGCTGTTGATGTACGACCTGGTGCTGAAACGTTCGCTGGACGCGCACAGCGGTGTCGATCCGATCTACGGTTTCGCCCCGATGATCGCGGTGGCCGGCGCCATGTACGGGGCGATGGGCACCGGGATGTCGCTGTTCGGGGAGCGGCAGAGCGGTCTGCTGCGCCGATTCTGGGTGCTGCCGATCCACCGGGCCTCGGGCCTGATCGGACGGCTGATCGCCGAATGCGCCCGCGCGCTGGCGGCGACGGTCGTGGTGACCGTGGTCGGGCTGATCCTGGGGCTGCGCTTCCACGCCGGATTCGGCGGTGTGATCGGCATGTTGATCGTGCCGGTGATCGTGATCGCCGGATTCACACCGATCGTGATCACGGTCGGAGTCAGCAGCGCCGGCGACAAGGTAACCGAACTGTTCGCGATCGTGGTGCTGGTGGGTATGTTCTTCAACTCCGGATTCGTTCCGGTGCAGAACTATCCCGGCCTGCTGCAGCCGATCGTGCGGTATCAGCCGATGAGCTGTGCGATCGAGGCCATGCGCGGTTTCACCCTCGGCGGCGCGGCGCTGACACCGTTCCTGCAGACCGTCGTGTGGGCGGCCGGCCTGATGGTCGTCTTCGGCTTCTTCGCCGTTCGCGGGTACCGCCGCGCGGTGCGGAGCTGACACGCTAGTCTCGACTCTCGTTGTACGTTATTTCGGCTAGGCCCCCAGATAAACCCGTACCGGTGTAGCACCCGGCAGCCAGGGAGGTGCCGTTCGCGATGGCGTTGATCGAGCCGAGGCTCACGAGCTCGTCGAAGCACACGGGGGGTGAGCGGCGATGACCGGTCCCTCCCCACTCAACAGTGGTGAACCCGCACTGCTCAACGGTGCGGTGACCCTCGTCGAGGGCAGTACCTTCTGCCTGTCGGACCGGATCGGCGATATCGAGTCCGGTACCGCACAGGGTCTGTTCTATCGCGACGCCCGGGTGGTTTCGCGCTGGGAGCTGCGGGTGGACGGGCAGCACCTGGAACCGCTGTCGGTGCTGAGTCCGGAGGCCTTCACCGCTCGTTTCGTGCTGCGCAGGCCGCCGCGCGCCGGCGCCGCGGACTCGAGCCTGCTGGTAGTGCGCGAACGCCTGGTCGCAGACGGTATGCGCGAAACCATCGTGCTGGAGAATCTGGGCCGCGAACCCACGGCGGTGGTGCTGGAACTGCGCGCCGACGCCGATTTCGTGGATCTGTTCGCCGTCAAGGAGGGGCGGGTCGGGCACGGCCGGGCCGAAATCCTGGTCACCGACAACGAATTGCTGCTGAACGACCGCGCCGATCGGGCTCGCGGGCTCGCGGTCTCCTCCTCCGAACTGCCGACCGTGATGCCCGGATCGCTGAGCTGGCGGATCGTGGTTCCGGCGACCGGCCGCTGGAAGACCGAAATCCTGGCCCAGCCGACGGTCGCCAATCAGCGGGTACAGGTCGCGCTGCGGCCCGGCGAGCACTACCGATCCAGCGAGCCCGGCCGCAAGATGGCCGCCTGGCGCGATACCGCCACCAAACTCACCAGCGGCGACCCGCAGCTCACCTCGATTCTGCATCGCACCGAAAGTGACCTGGGCGCCTTGCAGATTCGCGATAAACGCCAGCATCGCACCTTCGTGGCGGCGGGTGCACCGTGGTTCATGACGCTGTTCGGCCGGGATTCGCTGCTCACCGCGTGGATGGCGCTACCGCTGGATTCCTCACTGGCCCTGGGCACCATGCAGCAGCTGGCCGAAATGCAGGGCCAGCAGGTGGACGCCCTCACCGAGGAGGAACCGGGCCGGATCATGCACGAGATCCGCCGCGGCCCATCCGGCGGGCTCGCTATCGGCGGCGAGGTTTATTACGGAACCGTCGACGCCACACCGCTTTTCGTGATGCTGTTGGCCGAGACCCGGCGCTGGGGCGCGGCGCCGGAGTCCGTGCGGGCGCTGCTGCCGGCCGCCGATGCCGCCCTCGAATGGATCTGTCATTTCGGCGACCGCGACGGTGACGGGTTCGTCGAATATCAGCGTGCCACTGATCGTGGCCTGGCCAATCAGGGGTGGAAGGACAGTTTCGACGGCGTCAATTTCGCCGCCGGGGTCTCGGCGCAGGCGCCGATCGCGCTGTGCGAGGTCCAAGCCTATGTGTATGCGGCGATGCTGGCGCGCGCGGAACTGGCCGAGGAATTCGATCAGCCGCATAAGGCGGCCAAATGGCGTGATCGTGCCGCGGCGCTGCGAACCAAATTCGCCGAATCGTTCTGGATTCCGGAAAAGGGCTGGTACGCCATCGCTTTGGACGGTGGTAAGCACCGCGTGGACGCGTTGACCAGCAATGTCGGGCACTGTCTGTGGTCGGGCATCGTGCCGGACGAGCACGCCGAACAATTGATCACGCAGCTGTCGGCCCCGGAGATGGATTCCGGATTCGGGCTGCGCACCCTGTCCTCGGCGATGGGCGCGTTCAATCCGATGAGTTATCACAACGGTTCGGTGTGGCCGCACGACACCGCCATCGCCGTGGCGGGCCTGCTGCGTTACCGCCACATTCCCGGTGCGGTGGAGCTCGCCACCCGCCTGTCCGGTGGATTACTGGACGCCGCATCGTCTTTCGGTGGCCGGCTGCCGGAATTGTTCTGCGGCTTCCAGCGGACGCGCTTCTCCTCGCCGGTTCCGTATCCGACCTCCTGCTCCCCCCAAGCGTGGGCGAGCGCGGCGCCGCTGCTGATCGTGCGCTCATTCCTGGGGCTGGACCCCGATGTCCCGCGCCGTACGGTGACGATCCTGCCGAATGTCCCCGAACAGTGGGGCCGGTTGGAGCTGACCGATCTGCGCCTCGGCGGTACCACCATCGACTTGGCTGTGGACGGGGACCAGGTTACCGCCAACCTCCCGGAGGACTGGCGGTTGATCACCCGGTGAACCGGTGGGCCGAGGCGCGAGCCTGCGGCCTCGGCCCGTTCGATTACAGGCCGACCCGCTGTTCGGGCGGCAGGAACAGCTTGTCCGAGGGCTGCACCTTGAAGGTGTCGTAGAACTCGGGAAGGTTGCGCACCACCTGATTACAGCGGAATTCACCGGGGGAGTGCGGATCGGTGGCGATTTGATCCTGGGTGGCCTCGGTGGTCTGTTTCTCCCGCCAGTTGCGGCCCCAGGACTCGAACATCGGGGTGTAGTCGGGAGTGTTGCGGCCTTCCTTGGCCTCCGCGATGCGAAATGCCGCCAGTGAGATCATCAGACCGCGCAGATCGGCCAGATTCTCCCCGACCGTGAGTGCGCCGTTGACGTGGCTGGTGGGTGGCAGTCCCTCGGGGACCAGGGCGCTGTACTGGTCGATGAGCTGTTTGGTCTTGGCTTCGAAGGCCGCCTTGTCCTGCGGGTTCCACCAATCCTGGCGGTTGCCCTCACCGTTGTATTTCGAGCCCTGATCATCGAAGCCATGGCCGATCTCATGACCGATGGTGGCGCCGATCGCGCCGTAGTTCACCGCGGGCAGGGCTTTGGTGTCGAAGAACGGCGCCTGCAGGATCGCCGCCGGGAAGTTGACCGAGTTGGTGGTGGCCTCGTAGTACGCGTTGACGGTCTGCGGTGACATCTCCCATTCGGTCTTGTCCACCGGCTTGCCGAGTTTGTCCATCGACCGTTTGGATTCGAAAGCCTCGATGGCCAGGAGGGATTCGACCAGTTTGCCCCGGGTCACCTTCAACTTCGAATAGTCGATCCACCTATCCGGGTAGCCGATCTTGACGGTGATCTTGTCCAGTTTCGCGATCGCCGCCTGCCGGGTCTGCGGTGACATCCACGACGAGTTCTGGAAGTTCTGGTGATAGGCGGCCAGCAGATTGTTCACCATGTCCTTGGCGTGGTCCTTGGCCTCCGGCGGGAAGAACTTGTCCACATACAATTTGCCCAGTTGCTGACCGAGGCTGGTTTCGACCACGCCCACCGCCGACTTCCACACCGGCGGCCGCTGTTGCACCCCACTGGTGGCCTTCAGATAATCGAAATTGGCGTCCGACAGGCTCTTCTGCATGTACTTGGCGTACTTGCTGAGCAGTCCGAGTTTGAGCCATTCGCGCAGGGTGCCGATATCGGTTTCGGTCCAGGCCTGTCCGGCCGCGGTCACATACGACGGTTCGCCCACAACGATTTTGGCGAACAATTCCTTGGGGCGGTTCGTGCTGCCGGCCAGCCAGGGCTCCCAATCGAAGGTCGGCGCCAGCTTGGTCAGCTGATCCCACGACATGAGGTTGTAGGTGGCATCGGAATCGCGTTCGCGCACATTGTCCCAATACGCGCCGGCCAGCCGTTTCTCCAGTGCCAGCGTGCGCTCGGCGGCGCCGTCGGGATCGGGCAGCGCGGCCCCGATGGCGAGTTTGTGCAGCAGCGTCTGGTAGGCCGAAAGATATTGGGCGAATTCGGGTTTCAGATAGTACTGCGAATCCATGCCGAGCCCCGACTGCCCGACCGTGGGCAGGTGGGCGTTGGAGTCGTTGCGGTCCACACCCACTCCCAGGCCGATCAGCCCGCCGAGCGGCAGCGCGCCCATCACCTTCGCCAGGTCGGGTTTGGCGCCCGCGCCGTCGATCTTGTCGAAGAGCGGATGCAGCGGCGTGGTGCCCAGCTTCTCCAAGGTGTCCACATCCATCCGCGCGTCGTACAGATCGCGGATTTGCTGGCCCTCGGAACCGTCGGAGGGGTCCTTGATGCCGTCGATCACCTCGCGCAGTTGCTGCTGGACCCGATCGGAGACCTCGGTGAAGGTGCCGTAGGAGGTTTTGTCCGGCGGGAGCTGGAAGGTCCGCAGCCAGGATCCGTTGATATGGCGGTACAGATCGTCCTGCGGGCGGACCGCGGCGTCGACCCCGGACAGATCGGGGCCGGACAGTGTCACGGCCTTGGGTTTGGTCTCGGAACTTCCGCAGGAGGCCAGCGCCACCGCCGCCGGAACGGCGCCGAGGGCGATCAGGAACGAGCGGCGCCCCGGGCGGGGTGCCCCCGCCGCGGCGGACGACCCTGGATCGGACGATGACGTCACAGAAAATCCTCCCGAACGTATCTGCACTCGCAGTGTCGGCGACACCCATACCGGCGGCACCCCGCACGCTCCGCGCGACGTGCGTCGAACAGAGCTGATTGCGTCCGTGCGAGGCTATCGGAACCTGCTGAGCTTTGCCTGAATTAGACGCGGGAGCGGGTGCGTCTGCCGAGGTTCGGTTTCCCGCACCCCGTGCTCGAACCCTGATTTGGCCGCTACCAGCGGCTTCGCTACACTTGGCGGGTTGCCTGCGGGCGTGGCGCCCGCACTTCGGCCGCGAACCCACAGTGGTTGATCTCCTGGATAGGTATTTCCGCTGGCAGGCGTGTGCTGAAGGGCAACTGACCATGCCCGTCGGGTCGGTAATCCGGCGTGCATTACGTCCAGGTCTAGGAGGAGCTGAAGTGATTCAGCAGGAGTCGCGGCTGCGCGTCGCCGACAACACGGGTGCCAAGGAGATCTTGTGCATTCGCGTGCTCGGCGGGTCGTCGCGTCGCTATGCCGGTATCGGCGATGTGATCGTCGCCACCGTGAAGGATGCCATCCCCGGCGGCAACGTCAAGAAGGGTGATGTCGTCAAGGCGGTCATCGTGCGCACCGCCAAGGAACGTCGTCGTCAGGACGGCTCGTACATCAAGTTCGACGAGAACGCCGCGGTGCTGATCAAGGCGGACAACGATCCGCGCGGCACCCGCATCTTCGGCCCGGTCGGCCGCGAGCTGCGTGACAAGCGTTTCATGAAAATCGTTTCGCTGGCCCCGGAGGTGCTCTAACTATGAAGGTGCACAAGGGCGATACGGTCATTGTCATCTCGGGTAAGGACAAGGGCGCCAAGGGCAAGGTCATCCAGGCCTTCCCCGGCGAGGAGCGGGTCCTGGTCGAGGGCGTGAACCGGATCAAGAAGCACGTCGCGAACTCCGCTAATCAGCGCGGCGCCAGCTCCGGCGGCATCGTGACCCAGGAGGCGCCCATCCACGTGTCCAACGTGATGGTTGTCGACTCCGACGGCAAGCCGACCCGCGTTGGTTACCGCACCGACGAGAACGGCAAGCGGGTGCGCATCTCCCGTCGCAACGGGAAGGACATCTGAGCATGACAACCGCAGAGAACACAGAGAAGATCGCGCCGCGCCTCAAGCTCCGCTACCGCTCGGAGATCAAGGACGCGCTGAACAAAGAGTTCGACTACGCCAACGTGATGCAGATCCCGGGCGTGGTGAAGGTCGTCGTCAACATGGGCGTCGGTGACGCCGCCCGCGACGCCAAGCTGATCAACGGCGCCGTCAACGACCTGGCCCTGATCACCGGTCAGAAGCCGGAGATCCGCAAGGCCCGCAAGTCCATCGCGCAGTTCAAACTGCGTGAGGGTATGCCGATCGGTGCGCGCGTCACCCTGCGTGGTGACCGCATGTGGGAGTTCCTGGACCGCCTGGTGTCCATCGCACTGCCCCGTATCCGCGACTTCCGCGGTCTGTCGCCGAAGCAGTTCGACGGCAACGGCAACTACACGTTCGGCCTGAGCGAGCAGTCGATGTTCCACGAGATCGACGTGGACTCCATCGACCGCCCGCGCGGTATGGACATCACGGTCGTCACCACCGCGACCAACGACGAGGAGGGCCGCGCCCTGCTCAAGCACCTCGGCTTCCCGTTCAAGGAGAACTGAGCACATGGCGAAGAAAGCTCTGATCAACAAGTCCAACGCGAAGCCGAAGTTCGCGGTTCGCGCCTACACCCGCTGCCAGCGCTGCGGTCGGCCGCGCGCGGTCTACCGCAAGTTCGGCCTCTGCCGTGTCTGCGTTCGCGAGATGGCGCACCGCGGTGAGCTGCCGGGCGTGCACAAGAGCTCCTGGTGAGCTCGCGCTGCTGAGGCAGCGCACGCGCTAGCGCGACAATCGAATCGAGAAAGGGTACGGACTCACCGAGTCCGTACCCTTTCCGCTCTTGTTGTCGCGATCCATCCGCACGCCGGAACCTCAGGCGCGGTGGAGTATTCAGGCGCAGTGGATCAGGAAGTTCAGGGTGGCTTTGGTGCCTTCCTTGACATCGGTTTTCGCGTCCGCCACGGCATCGGGGGAGCAGCCGGTGGGGACGGATTTGACGGTGGCCTTGTAGCAGCCGGCCGCGACGTGCACGTTGACCGCGCCGGTGGTGTCGGTGGTCTGGTTGGCGACCTCGGCGTTGGTCGAGCAGGAGGTGACACTGATCGCCACGCCGGGGACCGGGAACTTCTCGGTGCCGGTTCCGGCCTGGACGGTCAGATCGGTGTCCTTCGGCACGGCATTGGTGGTCAGGGCCGGGTCGGCGCTGCTGTTACCGCCGGGGGCGGCAGCAGCGCTGGTCGTGGTGCCGGCGGCGGTGCTGGACGAGTGGTCCGAGCAGCCGACGGTCAGCAAACCCGCGGCCAGGATCGACAAACCCAGTAGAACCGATCGCATTCGGTCTCTCCCTTCCGGACGAGCCCGGATCATGGTGAATGGTGGGTTCACCCTATCCCGCTGGTCCGGATGGTTGAAGCTGCATGGCAACCCTTGTCGCGAGGTTATGGCGTGCGCCGGTGCAAGGCCGCGGCCCGGAGGGTGAGGTGGTGGCGTTCGGCGAGGTTGGATGCCTGCGCGGCCGCCTCGACATACAGCCGCGCTGCTTCGGTGATATCGCCGGCTCGTTCATGCAGGTAGGCCGCTGACGCGGTATATCGGGGCAGGGCCGGGTCGAGTTCGGCGAGCGCCGCCAGCCCGGCCCGTGGTCCATCCGATTCCCCTACCGCCACAGCACGATTGAGCCGTGCGATCGGGCTGTCGGTGAGATTCACCAGTTCGTCGTACCATTCGACGATCTGCACCCAGTCGGTTTCCGCGGCGGTCCGGGCGTCGGCGTGCAACGCGGCGATCGCGGCTTGGGCCTGATATTCGCCGAGCCGGTCCCGGGCGAGCGCGGACTGCAGAATGACCACTCCTTCGGCAATCATGTCCCGCCGCCACAGATTTCGATCCTGGTCGGCGAGCGGAATCAGGCGACCATCGGCGTGGGTGCGGGCCGGGCGGCGGGCATGATGTAGCAGGAACAGGGCGAGCAGGCCCGCGACCTCCGGTTCGCGCACGGCGGCGAACAGTTGCCGGGCCAGCCGGATCGCCTCCGCCGCGAGGTCGATATCGCCGCTGTAGCCCTCGTTGAACACCAGATACAGCACTCGCAGCACGGTCCGCAGCTCGCCGGGCCGGTCCAGCCGCACGCCGCGCACTGTACGCTTGGCGCGGCTGATCCGTTGCGCCATAGTCGATTCCGGCACCAGATAGGCCTGCGCGATCTGCCGGGTGGTGAGCCCGCCGACCGCGCGCAGCGTCAGCGCCACGGCCGCCGACGGCGACAGGCTCGGATGTGCGCACAGGAAGTACAGCCGTAGAGTGTCGTCCTCGGAGGCGGCAGGTCCGGGCGGCCGCTGGTCTACCTCGCGCAGTTCGCGGTCGCGCCGTGCGATATCCGAGCGGGTCAGATCCAGGAACTGCCGCCAGCTCACGGTGATCAGCCAGCCCTTGGGATCGGCGGGTGGTTTCGCCGGCCAGGTCTGTATCGCCCGGATCAGCGCCTCCTGGACCGCGTCCTCGGCGGTCGCGAAGTCCGCGCCGCGGTGGACCAGCGCGGCCAAAACGCCGGGAATCAACTCTCGTATTCGCGTCTGGTCCACCGGGTGGCTCTTCTCCGGTGACTATTCCGCGAAACTCGGTGGTTCGGTCATCACCGGCCGCAGTTCGAGCCATTCGTAGATCGGCTTGCCGCCCGGCCCCGGCGCCGCCGACAACTGTCCGGCCAGTTCCACCGCCCGCGCATAGGAGTCGACGTCGATGATCATCCAGCCCGCGATCAGATCCTTGGTTTCGGCGAACGGGCCATCGGTGACCGCCGGCTGTCCCTCGCCGCCGTAGCGCACCCACGCACCCTCGGGTGCCAGGGCCTGCTCGCTCACGAACTCACCGCTGTCGACCAGCCGATCGGCGAAATCGCGCATGAATTGAATATGGGCGCGAACCTCGTCCGGCGTCCACTGATCCATCGGCACGCAGTCCATCGGCGGCGCGCCCCGATAATGCTTGAGCATCAGATACTTGGCCATGAGCCTCTCCCTTCGGAACCGGCGACCGGGCCGGTCGCTCAGTACTGGGACGGAACCGTCGCTCCATTCTCGACACGCCTCCCGAGATCAGGTGCCGACGTCCGAATTTCGGTCCTCCGATTCCGGGGGTAAGCGCATCCCGGGCCCGATTTTGCCCTGGTCCGAGGCTCGCCTACACTAGAGCGGTTGCTCGGACAAGCATCGCGCACCCTCATGTGTGCGGCGCGCCGGGCGGCAGCATTCCATCCGGTCGGCGAATTGCCGTCCGGACCAGCCGAAATTGTCGTAGGCCCACGACCGCCCGAATGACGGTGCTGTATGGGAACCGCGGCGAGAAAGGTAGCGGTCGCATATGACCATGACTGATCCGATCGCAGACTTCCTGACCCGTCTGCGCAACGCCAACTCGGCGTACCACGATCAGGTGAAGGCTCCGCACTCGAAGCTCAAGGCGAATATCGCCGAGATCCTCAAGCGTGAGGGCTATATCTCCGACTATCGCACCGAAGAGGCGACCGTCGGCCAGACCCTGATCGTCGACCTGAAGTACGGCCAGAGCCGGGAGCGCAGCCTGCAGGGCGTGCGCCGCGTCTCGAAGCCGGGTCTGCGGGTGTACGCGAAATCCACCAACCTGCCCAAGGTGCTGGGCGGTCTCGGCGTGGCGATCATCTCCACGTCCAAGGGCCTGCTCACCGACCGACAGGCCAAACAGCAGGGTGTGGGCGGGGAAGTCCTCGCCTACGTCTGGTAAGGGAGGTAGGAACAATGTCGCGTATCGGTAAGAGTCCGATCCCCGTTCCCGCCGGTGTCGAGGTGACCATCGACGGCCAGAGCGTGTCGGTGAAGGGGCCCAAGGGCACCCTGTCGCACACCGTCGCCGAGCCGATCGTCATCAGCAAGGCCGAGAGCGGTCAGCTGGAGGTGGTCCGTCCCGACGACGAGCGCCGCAATCGCTCGTTGCACGGCCTGAGCCGCACCCTGATCAACAACATGATCATCGGCGTGACGCAGGGCTACGAGAAGAAGATGGAAATCTTCGGCGTGGGTTACCGCGTGCAGCAGAAGGGCTCGAATCTCGAATTCGCCCTTGGCTACAGCCACCCGGTGCCGGTCGAGGCTCCCGAGGGCATCACCTTCAAGGTCGAGGCGCCCACCAAGTTCTCGATCTCGGGCATCGACAAGCAGAAGGTCGGCCAGATCGCCGCGGTGATCCACGGCCTGCGCAAGCCCGACCCGTACAAGGGCAAGGGCATTCGCTATGAGGGCGAGGTCGTGCGCCGCAAGGAAGGGAAGACGGGTAAGTAAGCCATGGCTCAGACTGAAGCTCAGAAGAAGGCTCGCAAGCCGCTCGGTAAGGACGCTTCCACCCGTCGTCGTCAGGCCAAGGCCCGCAGGCACTTCCGCCTGCGCAAGAAGGTCTCCGGCACTCCCGAGACCCCGCGTCTGGTCGTGTTCCGCTCCTCGCGGCATCTGCACGTCCAGCTCGTCGACGACCTGGCCGGCAAGACCATCGCCGCCGCGTCCTCGGTCGAGGCCGATGTGCGTGCGCTCGACGGTGACAAGACCGCCAAGGGTAAGAAGGTCGGCGAGCTGATCGCCGCCCGCGCCAAGGCGGCCGGTGTCGAAGCCGCGGTGTTCGACCGCGGCGGCCACGACTACCACGGTCGTATCGCCGCTCTCGCGGACGCGGCCCGGGAAGGTGGTCTGAAGTTCTGATGCGGAATATGCGGAGCATCCAAACAGCACATAACGGAAGGAACGTCTGATGCCGGGACGTCAGCGGCGTGACGGCGGCAGCGGACCCGCCGGACAGAATGGTAACGAGCGCGAGCAGCGCGGTGGCGGTCGCGACCGTCGAGGCGGTAACGATCGGCGCGATAACGCGGCCGAGAAGAACCAGCTCGAGCGCGTCGTAGCGATCAACCGTGTCTCCAAGGTCGTCAAGGGTGGTCGGCGCTTCAGCTTCACCGCCCTGGTGATCGTGGGCGATGGCAACGGCCTGGTCGGTGTCGGCTACGGCAAGGCCAAGGAAGTTCCCGCGGCCATTCAGAAGGGTGTCGAGGAGGCTCGCAAGGGCTTCTTCCGCGTTCCGATGATCGGCAGCACCATCACCCACCCGGTTCAGGGTGAGGCGGCCGCCGGTGTGGTCATGCTGCGTCCGGCCTCGCCCGGTACCGGTGTGATCGCCGGTGGTGCGGCGCGTGCGGTGCTCGAATGCGCGGGCATCCACGACATCCTGGCCAAATCGCTCGGTAGCGACAACGCCATCAACGTCGTGCACGCGACGGTGGCGGCTCTGAAGATGTTGCAGCGTCCGGAGGAGGTGGCCGCTCGCCGCGGTCTGCCGCTCGAAGACGTTGCCCCGGCGGGCATGCTGCGTGCGCGTGCCGGACAGGTGGTGTGACATGGCTCCGGAAAAAGCACAGCTGAAGGTGACACAGATCAAATCCACGATCGGCGCCAAGCAGAATCAGCGAGCCTCGCTGCGTACTCTCGGTCTGCGTAAGATCCGCCAGACCGTGATCCGCGAGGACAACGCCCAGAACCGCGGGCTGATCAACGTCGTGCGCCACCTCGTTTCCGTAGAGGAGGAGACAACAGCATGACCCCGATCAAGCTCCACCACCTGCGTCCTGCCCCGGGTTCCAAGACCGAGAAGATCCGTGTGGGTCGCGGTGAGGGATCCAAGGGTAAGACCGCCGGTCGCGGTACCAAGGGTACGAAGGCTCGCAAGAACGTGCCGGCCCGTTTCGAGGGCGGCCAGATGCCGATCCACATGCGCCTGCCGAAGCTGAAAGGGTTCACCAACCCCAACCGCGTCGAATACCAGGTCGTCAATGTGGGCGATATCGCACGGCTGTTCCCGCAGGGCGGAAGCATCGGCAAGGACGAACTCGTCGCCGCCGGTGCGGTGCGTAAGAATCAGCTGGTGAAGGTGCTCGGCGAGGGCGAGATCAGCGTGGCCGTTCAGGTCAGCGCCGATAAGTTCTCCGGCTCCGCCAAGGAGAAGATCACCGCCGCCGGTGGTACCGCCACCGAACTGGGCTGAGTTCACGTCCCAGGTTCTCGCCCGCGCGGTGCAACTGCGGTAATAGCAGTACTACGGTCCGACGCCGGACAGGTGAACCGCCTGTCCGGCGTCGCTGTTAGAGTTCAAGTGTTGTCTGCCAACCAGTCTGCCCCGTCGGCGTGGCACAAGACCGGAACAACTATTCGAGTTGGGGTCCGGGATGTGCCCGGCCCGTCGGAGCAGGCGTGACCCCACTGTCGTCAGCCAGGAGGATCTGTGCTTTCCGCCTTCGTGTCGGCTTTCCGGACCCCGGACCTACGGCGGAAGATTCTCTTCACGCTGGGCCTGATCGCGCTGTACCGCATCGGTGCCACGCTGCCGTCCCCGGGTGTGGACTACAAAGCCGTCAAACACTGCATCGATGTGGTGCAGGGTGGCGGCAATGCCGGCATTTATCAGCTGATCAACCTGTTCTCCGGTGGCGCGTTGCTGCAGCTGTCGGTGTTCGCGATCGGCATCATGCCGTACATCACGTCGAGCATCATCATCCAGTTGCTGACGGTGGTCATCCCGCGGTTCGAGGAATTACGTAAAGAGGGCCAGTCCGGCCAGAACAAGATGACGCAGTACACGCGTTATCTGTCCATCGCGCTGGCGATTCTGCAGGCGACCGGTCTGGTGGCGCTCGCCGATCGCAAACAGCTGCTGCGCGGCTGTGACGAGGACATCCTGTCCCATCCGGGAATCTTCCGCATGATCGTCATCGTGCTGGTGATGACCGCCGGTGCGGCGCTGGTGATGTGGTTCGGCGAGCAGATGACCGAGCGCGGCATCGGTAACGGTATGTCGCTGCTGATCTTCGCCGGTATCGCCGCTCGTCTCCCGAGCCAGGGCAAGCAGATCATGGACAGTAAAGGCAATCTGGTCTTCGCCCTGGTCTGTGTCGCGGCATTCGTGGTGATCGTGGGCGTGATCTTCGTCGAACAGGGGCAGCGCCGGATCCCGGTGCAATATGCCAAGCGCGTCGTCGGCCGCAAGATGTACGGCGGCTCCTCGACCTATCTGCCGTTGAAGGTGAACCAGGCCGGTGTGATCCCGGTCATCTTCGCGTCCTCGCTGCTGTATCTGCCGAATCTGCTAGCGCAGCTCACCTCATCGCAGAATTCGAACAGCTGGTGGCAGAAGATCATCCAGAAGTACCTGGTGAATCCCGGTAATCCGGTGTACGTCATCATCTACTTCCTGCTGATCGTCTTCTTCACATACTTCTACGTCGCCATCACCTTCAACCCGGAGGAACGGGCGGACGAGATGAAGAAGTTCGGCGGGTTCATACCCGGTTACCGTCCGGGCAAGCCGACCGCTGATTATCTGAACCAAGTACTGAGCCGAATCACCCTGCCCGGTTCTATCTATCTCGGTGCCGTTGCCGTACTGCCGAACCTGCTGATCCATTCCGGCGGCGGCGGTGGGAACAACTTCCTGCCGTTCGGTGGCACGTCTGTATTGATCATCGTGAGCGTCGGCCTCGATACGGTCAAACAGATCGAGAGCCAATTGATGAACAGAAATTACGAAGGGTTCCTCAAGTGAGACTCGTACTGCTCGGACCGCCTGGTGCCGGAAAAGGGACACAAGCCGAACTGCTGTCGGACAAGCTCGGGGTTCCGCACATCTCCACGGGAAACCTGTTCCGCGCGAACATCTCGGAGCAGACCCCGCTCGGGCGGGAAGCGCAGAAATACCTCGACGCGGGCGATTTGGTGCCCAGCGATGTCACCAACCGCATGGTGGAGGCGCGGCTGTCGGAGCCGGATGTGGCCGGCGGTTTCGTCCTCGACGGATATCCCCGCACGGTCGATCAGGCCGACGAGCTCGAGAAGATGCTCAAGGCGGCCGACCGCGAACTGAACGCGGTGCTCAACTTCGAGGTCCCGGAGGACCAGCTCGTCGATCGACTGCTCGAGCGCGGTCGCACCAGCGGTCGCACCGATGACAACGAGACCACCATCCGCAACCGGATGCATGTATTCCGCGAGGAGACCGAACCGCTGCTGGAACACTACGACGGTCTCGTGGTTACCGTCGACGGCGTCGGTGAGATCGCCGAGGTCAACGAACGCGCGATGCGCGCCCTGGGTCGCTGAACCGGATGGTCTTCGGGCTCAAGCAGAAGAAGGTGGTGCCGTTCCGCACCGCCGGTGAACTGGAGGCGATGGCGGCCGCGGGTGCGGTCGTCGGCCGCGCGCTGGTCGCCGTCCGCGCGGCCGCCCGCGCCGGTGTATCGACCTGGGAGTTGGACGAGGTCGCCGAGCAGACCATCCGCGATGCGGGTGCGGTGCCCTCGTTCAAGGGCTATCACGGCTTTCCGGGGTCGATCTGCACATCTGTGAACGACCGTGTGGTGCACGGTATCCCGTCGAAGGACGAACGTCTGGCCGACGGCGACCTGGTATCCATCGACTGTGGCGCGATTCTCGACGGCTGGCACGGTGATTCGGCGTGGACCTTCGCCATCGGCGAGGTCATCGAGGCTGATCGGCTGCTGAGCGAGGCCACCCGAATGTCGATGGAGGCCGGTATCGCGGCCATGCGGCCGGGTAACCGGCTCACCGACATCTCCCATGCGATCGAGCTCGGTACCCGGGCCGCCGAGCGCGAACACGGTCGCGGCTACGGCATCGTGGACGGTTACGGCGGGCACGGCATCGGCCGCGAGATGCATATGGATCCGTTCCTGCCCAATGAGGGTGCTCCGGGTCGCGGTCCGAAGCTCGTCGTGGGTTCGGTCCTGGCGATCGAGCCGATGCTCACGCTCGGCACCACCGAAACCGCTGTGCTGGACGATGATTGGACTGTGGTCACCGCGGACGGCTCACGTGCCGCGCACTGGGAACATACCGTTGCGGTGACCGAGGACGGGCCCCGAATTCTGACCGTCCGGCCGGAATGATCGGGCTCCACCGGACGCACCCGATGTCTTCGGACTCGGGTGCGTTTTGCGTTACCGGTCGGCGCGGCCGGTCATGGTGGTCAGTGGCATCAGACCGGTCCAGCCACAGGGCCGATCACAATTGGCGATGACGATGTCGTTCAGTGTCATATGGGCCGAAGCCTGTGCGGGATAACCACATACGGGGCATTTGCCGAAATAGTCCAGAACCGGTCGGTTGCCGGGCTGGATGGTGGTGCCGTGATCGGCCACGGTCTCTCCTCGAACAGTCCGCAGGGTCGTGGTCGTCCCTGCGGGTGATGAATAACTGCTGGTCCCGAGGTTAGCTCGGTTAGGTTGGGCGGCCGAGTGATTCGCTACACGGCTGGATATCTCACAACCGGCCCAGCGGCGTGCTACGGGTATGCCACACCTTGTCGGCCCAGTCGGCGATATGCGCCGTTGTCCCAGGCGCCGATCGACAGCCGTGCGGAGAATGGAACCCGTCGAAGGTTTGTCGGTCCGAGTTTCGGTGTGCGACACCGGATATTCAACCCCGTGTGATGTCCTCGTCAAAGGAGTGACCGGCGGGAGGCTGCGATGGTCAACGAACGGCTGAAGGCCGATATGGCGACCGTGCTCGAGGGGCTGGACGAGCAGATGCGCGGACTTGCGAAGATCCAGCTCGAACGGTCCCGCCTGACGGCCACCGCGAGTGTCTGTGAACAGCGAATTACCGTGACGGTCAATGCCGATGGATTGCTGATCGATACCGATTTCGCCGATGACATCGCCGAACTGACCTACGACGAGATCGCCGCCGGGATGACCGAGGCCGTGCAGAAGGCCTCCGCCGAGGTGCTCCGTCGAGGCCTGGAGTTGATGGAACCGCTTCGCGAACGCAAGGCTCAGCTGCCGAAGCTGTCCGAGATCATCGAGGGCGCTCCGGATCTGGGGGAGATGATGCCCACCGCTCCTCCGCCACCGGTCAGACTTCAGGACTACCAGGATGATGCATCGGGGGGGAGATTCGAGGACGGCAGTGTGGCGCGCTCGATGATCTCCGACGAGGACTGAGTGGCGGACATATGAGTCTGCATCTGCCGGAGGGGTTGCGGTGGCTGGGGTGGATTGCCGGCGCCGAGTGGCCCGATGGCGATGAGGACAAGATGTGGGCCATCTCCCGGGCCTGGGAGCAGGCAGCGAACGATCTGGCGCCGCTGACCGCGGATATCGAGGCCGCGAAGAAGGCCGCGATGGACGCCTATCCGGCCGGCGACGGTCAGGTTCAAATCGGGAAACTCTTCGATGTATTCCTGGTCGGAGATCAGTCGTTGCCATCCCTTATCGACTCCTATAAGAAAGTCAGTGAGTCGACATTCGACGTGGGAACGGAACTGCAGGCGACGAAGCTCAGTATTATTGTCTCACTGGCTCTCTTGGCGGTCGAAATTATGTGGGCTTGGATGTTCCCGCCCACCGCGCCGGAAGTGGAATCAGCGGCAATCGGAACGACACGTTCGTGGATGAAAATTATCGGGGACACCCTGCAGAATGCGATGGAAAGAGCCTGGTCCAAGCTGGGCTTTGCGACACGTGCCGAGCTGAGGGACATGTTCGGCACCGCCAATCGATATTACTGGAAGAATCTGGCGGAATATATTGTCAACAAGGGTGCCGGAGCCCAGCTCAGAGGGAAGGGGCCGGGGGCTGCATTCAAGTACGGTTTCCTGCCGACCGCCAAGGGGATGGGCGTCTATACGGTGAAGTTCGGCGAGGCCGCGATGTGGGGGCCGATCACCAACGCAACCGTCCAAGGGGGGCAGATCGCGCAGGGTAAACGGCATGGTTTCGACTGGAAGAGTTTCGGTGCGGCCGGCGCGGGGGCGGCCTTGGGGACCATCCCGTCACGCGAATTCGGCCGAGGGGTGGGGGGTGTGTTCCGGACGTTCGACGAGAAATGGGGCGGGAAGATCGCCAGCTCGCCGTATCGCATCGGACCCATCGGCGTCGGCGTCGTCACCGGTTCTTCCTCGGCGGTATTCGGCAATATCTTCGCCAACCTCGGGGTCGCCGCGGTAACCGGAGATCCGGCGGGCACGTTCGCATCCGCTCCAGGGTGGGTGGGTGCGGCGTCGCGTGGTGGAATTGTCGGTGGTTCTCGTGGTGCCAGTACGAAAATGACCGGATCGAGCGCGAATGATCCCCGATTCGGCGCCTGGATGCATAACAAGGCCGATATCAAGGATTCATTCAACGTCTCGACGAAAAAGTTCTTCAACGGTCAAAATTGGAATTCTCCGGCCAAAGGCGGGTCCACCAACAATATCGAAATGAATACGCTCAGTCCCGGTGGGTCGACGAATAGCGGAACGTCCGGTACCAACTCGGGCGGCAGCGGCGGGCATGTTGCGTCCGGTGGCAACTCTGCCGGGAACGGCGGACACGTTGTGTCGAGCGGTGCCGGGGTGAGCTCCTCGAGTACCGGGGGGGCTTTCGGCACGAATGGTCATGGTTTCGTCCACAGCGCGGGTTCCGGTAGCGGGGCAGGTGGCAATCATGGTGGCGCACCGGTCATGTCGGGTGGTCGCGGGCCGGGGACCGATGGTGGCGCACCGGTCATGTCCGGTGGTCGCGGGCAGGGATTCGGTTCCGGACCGGGTGGGTCCGGTGGCGGTATCGGACTGCGCGGGGGTGGCGGTTCCGATGATGGGACGAGTTCCTTTGTGAGCCATGACGGTTCGAATTCGAGTGGGTACCGGCCGTCGCCGTCGCCGTCG
>JAFMQT010000447.1 GCA_017354515.1 Nocardia sp.
GTCCTCACCCAATGCGGACGGTACGTACACCTACGTCATCGCGCCCACCGACCCGGGGGTGGCGAACTGGATCGACTCGGACGGCCTGAACGAGGGAATCCTGACGCTGCGGATGGCCGAATTCGGTGCGGACGGACCCAAACCCGACCTCGGCGCCCGCGGGCGGGTGGTGCGGCTGGACGATCTGGATGAGCAGGTGCCGATGCTGCGCCGGGTGTCGGCCACCGAACGCGCCACCGAACTCGCCGAACGGCGCGCCGCATATCTGCGCCGCCTTCCCGAAGGGACACTCTGATATGGCCCGCTGGCTGATCACCGGCTGCTCGACCGGAATCGGACGCGAAATCGCCCGTGCCGCATTGGAGGCCGGGCATTCGGTGGTGGTGACCGCCCGCCGGACCGAGACGATCGCCGACTTCGCCGAGACCTTCGGCGACCGTGCGGCGGTCGTCGCACTCGATGTCACCGACAAGGACCGGATCGCCGCCGCGGTGGATGCCGCGCAGGACGCCTTCGGCGGTATCGACGTGCTGGTCAACAACGCCGGCAACGGCTATCTGTCGGCCATCGAGGAGGGTGAGGACGAGAAGGTCCGGAAACTGTTCGACACCAACTACTTCGGTGTCGTCGACACCATCAAGGCGGTGTTGCCGCAGATGCGGGCCCGCGGGTCCGGGCGCATCGTCAACATCTCCTCGATGACCGGTTTGGTCGCCAATCCGCCGAACGGCTACTACTCCTCGACCAAGTTCGCGCTCGAGGCCTTGACCGAGGTGCTGGCACAGGAGGTCGCGCCCTTCGGGATCCGCGTCACCGCGATCGAACCGGGTGCCTTCCGCACCGACTGGGCCACCCGATCGATGTGGGAATCATCAACTCCGATCAGCGATTACGACGAGACCGTCGGATCGCGTAAGACGATGATCAAACAGTTCGCCGAATACCTTCCCGGTGATCCGCGCAAGGTGGCCGAGGCCGTCCTGATGGTGACCGGACTGGACGACCCGCCGCTGCGGCTGTTGCTCGGCCACGATGTGCTGAAGGCGGTGCGCGAGAAGCTGACCGCATTCTCGGCCTCGATCGACGAGTGGGAGCCGGTGACCAAGAACGTCAACTTCCCGAAGGGCGAGTGATACCGGCAGCCGGCATCAGCCGGCCAGCGATCGGGCGATCACCAGGCGTTGAATCTGGTTGGTGCCCTCGAAGATCTGGGTGATCTTGGCCTCGCGCATATAGCGTTCGACGCGGAAGTCACGAGTGTAGCCGTAGCCGCCGAATACCTGGACGGCGTCGGTGGTGACCTTCATCGCGGCGTCGGTGGCGATCAATTTGGCGACCGAGGCGTTGCGGGAGTAGGGGAGTCCGGCATCGCGGCGGCGCGCGGCGTCGAGGTAGGCGGCGCGCGCGGAGTCCACGGCGGCGGCCATATCCGCGAGCAGGAAGCCCAATCCCTGATGGTCGATGATCTTGCGGCCGAACGCGGTTCGCTCCTGGGCATAGGCGACCGCCTCGTCCAGGGCGGCCTGCGCCAGACCGACCGCCACCGCGGCGATGCCCAGGCGCCCGGAATCCAAGGCGCTGAACGCGATCTGCAGCCCTTGCCCCTCGGCGCCGATCCGGCGATCGGCGTCGATGTGGGCGTTGTCGTAGTGGGCGGTGGTGGTCGGAACCGCCGACAGGCCCATCTTCTCCTCGGGCTTACCGAAACTCAGCCCTTCGGTGCCATCGGGAACCAGGAAGCAGGAGATGCCGCGCGACCCCTCACCGGTGCGGGCGAAGACGGTGTAGAAATCGGCGATGCCGCCGTGGGTGATCCACGCCTTGGTGCCGTTGATCCGGTATCCCTCGTCGGTGGCGACGGCTTTACAGTTCAGGGCCGCGGCGTCGGACCCGGCCTGCGGTTCGGACAGGCTGTAGGCGCCGATCACGCTGCCGCTCAGCATCTCCGGCAGCCAGCGCCGCCGCTGCTCCTCGGTGCCGAAGGCGAACAGCGGATGGCACGAGAGCGAATGCACGCTGACCGCGACCGCGACCGCGGCCCACCGCGCGGCGATCTCCTCGAGCACCTGCAGATACACCTCGTAGGGCTGACCCCCGCCACCCCATTCCTCCGGATACGGCAGGCTCAGCAATCCGGCCTCGCCGAGCGTGGCGAAGACACCCCCGGGATAGGTCTCGTCCTTCTCGTGCCGGTCCACGATCGGCAGCAGCGCCTTGTCGGCGATATCGCGGGTCAGCGCGATGAGGTCGGATGCCTCGGTAGTGGGCAGTAAACGGTCGACGGCCACGGCGACTCCTCGGATGACACGGCGTGCAAGAACCCGGTGCGCGACAACACAGTGCGCAAGGACACAGTCTGCCAGGCGGCAGCGGATCGCTGAGTAGAGTACGGATCGATGACCAGCGAGCAGACCCCCAGCCCGATTCAGCGGGTGCGATATATCTACGGCGCGACCTTACCGCCGCAGATGCGGGACTGGGTGGCGCGGGATCTGACCGGTCCGGGGGCCGCACGCCGCTACCTGCTGCGTTTCCTGGTCCCGATCATTCCGCTGCTGTGCCTGTTTCTGCTGGTTCCGGGGCCGGTGTGGATAGGTCTGGGCATGATGGCGCTGCTGTACCTGCCGCTGATCTACTTCACGGTCGCGCTGATGTTCGTCTACCGCCGGCACCGGCTGAGCAAGCACGGGCTCGACCCCGACCTCGCCGATATGGGTCAACGGCGGCGCGCGGCGGCCGAACGCGAACGGTACGAGCGGGCTCATCGTCGCGGGACGAGTTCCTAGTTAACGTATATCCGGGCCGGTTGTCTCGCTGATATCGTGCACGTATGCGATAAGCGGCGACTTGTTCGCGTCCGTCGACACCGGATTCGCAATTGGCTGGTTATCGCGGCGGTTCGTTCGTGTAGCGGTTCGTATGTGTGGTGTTCACGCTCACCTGCCCGGAAGGGAGACCGGTATGGGTGCGGTAACCTTCGGCACCCCTGGTGTACTCGGCCGTGCGCAGCGCCGGGCGGTGGCGCTCGCGGAGACCTTCCCGCTGGCGCTCGCGGCCGAAACCGCCGCGGCCGCTGTGATTTCCGGAGTCGGCGGACTCGCCATGATGCTGCCCATCGATGGGGCCAAGCGAAGTAACGGCTCGGTCCTGCAGATGGATCTGCTGATCTACAACATGCCGCTCGCGTTGACCGCGGGCGCGCTCATCTGTGTGATCGCGGTATCCATCACGGCGGCGATCGACAGTAGCCGGCTGGCCTGGTCGGCGGTTTTCGCCGCGGCCGTGGCGATGCTGCTGAACCACGTGGTGCTGGTCCGGCTGGAAACCCGGTCGCTGTCCACGCTCAATTACGTCGACTGCGCCCTGGCCGGGGTCATCCTGGGCTGTGTGGCCGTCGCGGTCTGGCCGCGGCCGGTAGCTGTGGCCGGCTATCTGTTCGGGGCATTGAGTTCGATCCTCGTCGCCGATCTGGCCCAGCCGTCGGATTTCGGCACCACCTTACCCGGCCTGGACTTCTGGCGCGGTTCGCCGCCGCTGTGGCTGATCCTGGCGGCACTGGCGTTGATGCTGATCAGCGGGTTGGTTTACCGGCCGCCGCAACGCACGCACAGCACCGACGACTCCGCCGTGGTACCGATGAAACCGGTGTTGTCGGCGGTGGTGATCTACACCGGGGTCTTGGGCTCGTCGATGCTGATGGCCCATCACACCACGATCGGTTCGATCGTGATCGGCGCTGTCGTGTTGTTCGCCGCGACCGCGGTGGCGGCCCTGATGCTGCCCGGCCGCGACGGTCTGCTGGTGGTGGCGATGGTGGCCTTCGCCCCGGCCGGTTCGGCGGTGTTCACGGTGCCGCGGCCGGGCTGGTCCACGGGTCTGGTCGTGGCCGGGGTGGTCATCGGGTTGTATCTGGGGCGGCGGCTGCGTAATCCGTATCTCGCGCTGGCCGGATCGTTGCTGCTGGCGGTGTCCGCGATCGCGACCGCATCGTTGACCGATACTCCTGGAGCGGCCGTCACCGTTCCCGGTTGTCTG
>JAFMQT010000126.1 GCA_017354515.1 Nocardia sp.
GCCAGGCGCAGTTCGGTGATCGCCTGGGCGATCGCCTCGGGGGTCAGGCGCGGATCGGTGGGCACGGTGATGGGCTCGTTCGAGGCGGCAGCACGAATTCCGGTGATTCCGGCCGCGGCGTATCCCTCGAAGATGGCGCGATCCTCGGCGAAGGCGATTTTGCGCGCGGCGTCCTTGACCGCGTCCAGATCGGCGTCCTGGGCCCCGCGCTCGACATTGTCGAGTTCCTCGCGCGACAGCGTGAACGGCACGCGCAACTCCACCAGCGGCGCGACCCGGCGCTGCCGGGCCTGCACACCGTCGGCCGGCGCGTCGATCACCGTGGTGCGGCCCAGACCGACCGCGTCGTAATCGGTGCCGTGCGGACCGGACAGATCGACCACCCGGCGTCCGGCGATATGACGGCGGAAGGTCCGGGTCGCCTCCTCCTCGATGGCCGACCACGCCTCGGAGGTGATCGGCGCGAGCGCACGGTGCAGATTGTTCATTGCTGAATACCTTTCAGTGTGCCGATACCGAGTGAGCCGTCACCAGCGGACGCATCATCGCCGAGCGCCTCGGGGGATGCCCCGCGGGCCTCGGGCGGATCCGGAAGTTCGTCGAAGAACGCCAGCGGTGGGGTGAAGAACAGGGTTCCGGTGATGGCCGTGGAGAAGTCCAGGATGCGGTCGTGCGCGGCCTCGTCCGTACCGCCGAACATGCGGTCGAGCATCCGTTCGGTGACCTCGGGGGTGGCCGCGTACGCGATGTAGTACGTGCCGAATTCGCCCTCGCGCACACTCCCGAAGGGCATATTGGCGCGCAGGATTCGGCGTTCGGTGCCGTCCGGATCGATCAGGGTGTTGACCTCGACGTGGCAGTCGGCGGGCCGCTCCGACAGCTCCACATCGTCGAGTTTGGTGCGGCCGATGACGCGCTGCTGTTCTTCGACGCTGAGCGCGTTCCAGGTCGCGAGATCGTGCAGATATTTCTGCACGATCACATAGCTGCCACCGGCGAATTCGGGATCCTCGTCGCCGATCAATCCGGCGGCCGCCGCATCGGCGCCCTCGGGGTTCTCGGTGCCGTCCACGAAACCGAGCAGATCCCGCTGTTCGAAATAGCGGAATCCGACGGTCTCGTCGACGATCGTCGCCGCTCCGCGCAGTCGCGCGTCGATCAGCATCGCCAATTCGAAACAGGCGTCCGGGGTGTCGCCCTTGATGTGGAACAACAGATCACCGGGGGTGGCCGGAGCTTCATGGCGGGGCCCGGCGAAACCGGGAAACTCGTGCAGCTCCGCCGGTTTCGGGCCGCCGAACAGGCGATCCCAGGCCCGGGACCCGATGCTGGTCACACAGCTGAGCTGGGCATCGGGAACCCGGAAGCCGACCGAACGCCGAAGTCCGGGCAGATCGGCCAGCACCTCGCGGGCGGTCGATTCGCCGCCCTCATCGATGGTGGCGACGAGGAAGATCGCGGCGCGCGAGAGCGGATCGAGGATCGGCTGCGGCTCACCCATGATCGACAGCGTACGGGCATGCCTGTGGCCCGCCGCCGCAACCCCGCGGCTACCGGATCTACTTCGCCACCGTCAACAGGAACGCCGCATCGTCGATGGCTTTGACGCTGTGCCGGGTCTCGGGAATCACCAGCAGGTCACCCGGCGATCCCTTCCATTCGTTGGTTCCGCTGATCAGGACCAGCGTTCCGGTCAGCACCTGCAGGGTGGCCTCACTGTGGGTCTCGTGTTCGGCGAGGCTCTGCCCGGCGGTCAGCGCGATCACGGTCTGGCGCAGGCTGTGGGCGTGACCGCCGTGTACGGTCTGCGAACTACGCCCACTGGAGGCGGCCCCGGCCAGTTTCAACTGCTGGCGAGCCACTGCCGTCAGTGATTTCTTGTCCATGATCTGCCTCTCGCGGGTTCCGCCGGATCGGGCTGTGGTCACAGGGCTGGATATCGGCGAGTATGCCGTACCGGGGGCATACGTTCGGGCGTTTCGACGATGCGATTCGGGTTCGATATGCGGCGTGCGCAGATCACGTCTCAGTGGCCGGGGCGGCGTTTCGCGAGAAGTGCCGGATTCGGTAGCGCAGCCCGGAACTCGACCGTGTCCACGGTGCATCCTCGACCTCCCACCGACCCTCGATCCGCGGGGCATACGTATCGCCGGGGATATCGGCGTCGATTTCGGTGACCATAAGATCGGTCGCGAAATCCAATGCCTGCCGGTAGATTTCGCCTCCGCCCATCACCCAGACATCAACCGCGCCGGCCGCCTCCAGCGCCGCGGCAACCGATCCGGCGCGGTCGGCTCCGGGGGCCGACCAGCCCACCTGGCGGGTGACGACGATATTGCGGCGACCGGGCAGCGGGCGGAACTTCGGCGGCAGCGAATCCCACGTCCGCCGGCCCATCACCACCGGATATCCCGCGGTGACCTGTTTGAAATGCGCCATGTCCTCCGGTAGCCGCCACGGAATCGCGTTGTCCGCGCCGATAACCCCCGCCCGAGTCTGCGCCCAGATCAACCCGATCCGCCTCATGCCGCCGCCCCATCGGCGGCATTCCCCGACCGCTGCGTGGTAACGCTCCGCTGCCGCCTCCGCGCCCGCCTCATACCGCTGTATCCCTCGGCGGCATTCCCCGACCGCTGCGTGGTAACGCTCCGCTGCCGCCTCCGCGCCCGGCTCATACCGCTGTATCCCTCGGCGGCATTCCCCGACCGCTGCGTGGTAACGCTCCGCTGCCGCCTCCGCGCCCGGCTCATACCGCCACCGGCGCCTTGATGGGTGGGTGGTGGCGGTACCCGAGGACCTCCACATCCTGGTAGCGGTAGTCGAAGAGGGTGGGTGCGGCGCGCAGTCGTAGCCTGGGGAACGGATACGCCTCGCGGGAGAGCTGTTCGCGCACCTGATCGACGTGATTGTCGTAGATGTGGCAATCACCGCCGGTCCAGATGAAATCGCCGGGCTCGAGTTCGCACTGCTGTGCGACCATTCGCGTCAGCAGCGCGTAGCTGGCGATATTGAACGGCACCCCGAGGAACAGATCGGCGCTGCGCTGATACAGCTGACACGACAGCCGCCCGTCGGCCACGTGGAACTGGAAGAACGCGTGGCAGGGCGCCAGGGCCATCTTGTCCAGCTCCGCCACATTCCACGCGGAGACGATCATGCGCCGGGAATCGGGATCCGTGCGCAGGGTATGCAGGACCTGCGAGATCTGGTCGATATGGGTTCCGGCCGGGGTCGGCCAGCTGCGCCATTGCACCCCGTACACCGGGCCGAGTTCGCCGTCGCTGTCGGCCCACTCGTCCCAGATGGTCACCCCGTGTTCGTTCAGCCATCCGATATTGGAGTCGCCACGCAGGAACCACAGCAGTTCGTACACGATCGACTTCAGATGCACCTTCTTGGTGGTGATCAGCGGAAACCCCGCGGACAGGTGGTAGCGCAGCTGATGGCCGAAATAGGATCGCGTCCCGGTGCCGGTGCGATCGGCCTTCGGGGTGCCGTGCTCGAGGACCAGCCGCAGCAGATCCTCGTACTGGGTATCGGCCGCCTGGGTGCCGGCTGCGGAGTCCATGACTGGCAAGCTTAGTCACCGTGCGGAAACTGTTCGTGATCGGAATCGGCGCCGGGAACCCCCATCAGGTGACGATGCAGGCGATCGAGGCGATCCGGCGGGCGGACACCTTCTTCGTCATCGGCAAGGGTGAGGCCAAACAGGAGTTGGAGCGGGTGCGGGCCGCGATCCTCACCGAATTCGCCGCACCGGGGCATGCCGTGGTCCAGGTCGAGGACCCGCCGCGCGAACGCGTCGTCGAGGGTTCCGACGAATACCGCGCGGTGGTCGAGGACTGGCACGAGCGCCGCGCCGCGCGCCTGGCCGAGGCCTTCGACCGTACGGACGGTACCGGCGCGATCCTGGTCTGGGGCGATCCCGCCCTCTACGACAGCACCCTGCGGATGATCGGGCGGGTGCTCGATCGCGGCGCCAGGTTCGACTACGAGGTCATCCCCGGCGTCACCAGCGCCCAGGCCCTCGCCGCCGCCCACCGCATCGTCCTGCACGAGATCGGCGAACCGGTCCACATCACCACCGGCCGTCGCCTGCGCACCGAAGGGGTACGCCCCGGCGAATCGACGCTGGTCATGCTCGACGGCGAATGCTCCTTCACCCAGATCGACCCCGACGATCTGCATATCTGGTGGGGTGCCTACCTCGGTATGCCCGACCAGACCCTGATCGCGGGCCCACTGCGCGAAGTCCGCGACCGAATCGTCGAATGCCGCGAGACCCTGCGCCGAGCCAAGGGCTGGGTCTTCGACATCTATCTGCTCCGGAAGACCCCGGCGGCGTAGCGGCCAACCGATCGGCGCCTACTCCGGGACGATCACCAGCACCTCGTCACCGGCCACATCGGTCGATTCACCGGCCGCGGCGAACCAGTGCGTGACCTCGCCGTCCTCCAGGTCCGATCCGACATCACCGCTCGGCAGCACCGACAGCGCGCCCGCGGTGGCCGAGGCCAGGAACTCGGCCAGGGCCGCAGGACCACCCGACGCGGTGGTGTAAGTGGTTGATTCGTAGTCGATTTCGCAGTCCGCGCGCAGGGTCGCCGCGTAGCGGACCGATTCCTCCTGGGTCAGGGTGCGCAGGGTGCCGTCGGGGGTGCCGATCACGAAGGCCGGATGGTCGTCGTGCAGCGGACGGACCCGATCGGCGTAGGACACCGGATGCGCCGGGGCCGCTTGGATATCCGCGCTGATCTCGGCGTCGGAGGGCACCAGCCACCGCACCGCGTCACCCGCGGGATCATCGGTGATACCGAATTGCGCTCCCGCCGAGGCGATCTCGTCACCGGACAGACCGTGCGCGAACAGTGCGGCGGCACCGGCTTTCGCGATCGCCCACAGCGCCACCACCGCCTCCACCGAATGCGGCAGCGCCACCGCCACCGTGTCACCCGGTCCGATACCGCGGCCGATCAGCACCCGCGCCAGCTTGGCGGAACGCGAATCCAACTGATGGAAGGGGATTTCCGTATCCTCCGCGCCAATCCACGACCGAGACGACAGCAGTGCGGGAGCTTCCGGATCCTCCTCGACGACCTCGGCTAGCAGGGTGGCCACGATGGCGCTGCCGACCCGGGCGGGTTCGGCGGCCGGTCCGGCCTGCTGCGCGGCGCCCGCGACGATCTGAGCCCGTTCCTGCGCGTCGAGGATGTCGATGTCGCCGACCACGGTCTCCGGATCGGCGAGCAGCGCGTCCAGTACCCGCTCCAGGCGATCGCCGAGGGTGGCGATCTCCTCGGAGGTGAAGCGGCTGGTCAGGTATTCCAGCGCCAGCGTTGTCGTCGCCTCGGCCGTCACCATCAGGGTCAGCGGATAGTGGGTGCCGCCGGCGAATCGCACCCCGGTCACCGACATCCCGTCGATCGAACTGGCCTCGGCGATCGACTCACGGTCGACCGGATAGGACTCGAACACCACCAGCGAGTCGAAGCCTACCGCGTCCCCGGCCACCCGCTGGATATCGGGCAGGCCGACATAGTGGTGGTCGAGCAGAGTGGCCTGTTCACGCTGCAGTGCGGTCAGCAGATCGGCGACCGTACCGCGTTCGTCCAGGCGCACCCGCACCGGCAGGGTGTTGATGAACAGGCCGACCATGGATTCGATGCCGGGCAACTCCGGCGGACGGCCGGAGACGGTGGCGCCGAACACCACATCCGCGCGGCCGGTGAGCCGGCCCAGCAGCAGACCCCAGGCGGCCTGCACCGCGGTATTGACCGTGACGCCCAGCCCCGCACAGAACTTGTTGAGCCGTGCGGTCCGCTCGGCATCGAGTTCGATTCGCAGATCACCGATTTCGTAGCGCTCGTCTCCCGTGGGCTGCGGTGCGATCACCGTCGGCTCGCTGACCCCGGCGAGGGTCTGCGCCCATACCCGCAGCGAGGCTTCGCGATCGCGCGTGGACAGCCAGGCCAGGAAGTCGCGGTAGGAGTTCACTGCCGGCAGCGCCGAGCGGTCACCGTGAGTCGCGTAGAGCACCAGCAGATCCCGCATGAGCAGCGGCATGGACCAGCCGTCGAACAGGATGTGGTGCGCGGTGATGGCCAGCTCCCAGCCCTCACCCAACCGGAACAGGGTGAACCGCAGCAGCGGCGGGGTCGCCATCTCGAACTGCGTCGCGCGGTCGGCGACCAGCAGCCGGTCCAGTTCGGCCGGGCGTTCGCCGGCCGGAACCGAGCTGAGATCGCGCTCGTGCCACGGCACGTCGAGCCGATCGAGCACGATCTGCGCCGGATGCCCCTCGGAATCGGTGACGAAGGCGACCCGCAAATTGTCGTAGCGGTCGATCAACCCCTGTGCGGCCGTACGCAACCGCTCGGCGTCCAGATCACCACCGAAGACCAGCACCGCCTGCTGGGTGTACACGTCGACCGTGGAGTGGGTGAGCATGGCGTGGAACAGCAGGCCGGACTGTAGCGGCGACAGCGGCCACACCTCACCCAGATCCGGATACGTCCGCTCCCAGGTGGCCAGATCGGCCGGATCCGGCGTGAGCAGCGGTCCGGTCGGCAACTCGAGTTCGGCGCCCGATCCCAGGGTCGATACCGAGGCCAGTCCGGCGATGGTGGGACGTTCGAAAACATCACGCGCGCCGAAGGACACGCCCCGGGCCTTGGCCCGTGATACCAGCTGGATCGACAGGATGCTGTTACCGCCGAGGCCGAAGAAGTCGTCGTCGATGCCGATGGACTCGACGCCGAGCAGTTCGGTGAACACCTCGGTCAGGATCTGCTCGGTCCGCGTGGTCGGCGCACGGAACGGTCCGGTCTCGAATTCCGGTTCCGGCAACGCCTTCCGGTCCAGTTTGCCGTTCACATTGAGCGGCAACGCGTCCAGGACGACGAAGGCGGCGGGCACCATATATGACGGAAGCGCCTCGCCCAGCGCGGATTTCACGTCGTCGATGTCCACCGTGCCGTCCGCCGGAACGATATAGCCGACCAGGCGATCCCCGGTCCGCGGATCGGATTTCGCCAGCACCGCCGACTGCGCGATCTGCGGCAGCGCCAGCAGCGCCGCCTCGATCTCGCCGAGTTCGATGCGGAAACCGCGAATCTTGACCTGGAAGTCGGTGCGGCCCTGATATTCCAGTTCGCCACCGTTGTTCCAGCGGACCAGGTCACCGGTGCGGTACATCCGGGTTCCGGCCTCGAACGGGTTGGCCACGAACCGTTCCGCGGTCAGTTCCGCGCGTCCGAAGTAGCCACGCGCCAGCTGCGCACCGGCCAGGTACAGCTCACCGGTGACCCCGTCCGGGACCGGATGCAGGCGCGAATCCAGCACGTAGACCTGGCTGTTCCACTCCGGCGCACCGATGGATACCGAATGCCGATCGGCGTCGGTGACCCGATGATCGGTGATCGACACCGCCGCCTCGGTCGGGCCGTACAGGTTGAACAGCTCCATCCGCGGATGCTCGGTGCGCAACCGCTGAGCCAGCGACGCCGGCAGTGCCTCACCGATCGCCAGCACCCGCCACACCGAACTGGGCAGCCCCGCCGACAGCAGTGCGTCGAGCATGGACGGCACCACGTGCAGGGTGGTAACCCATTCGCGTTCCATCAGCTCGTTCAGGTTCGCCGGGTCGATCTGCGCGTCGGGCGCCGAAATCACCAGCCGACCACCGCATACCGCGGCGGTCCAGAACTCCCACACCGACAGATCGAAGGTGGCGGCCGTCTTCAACAGTACCGTGTCGTCGGGACCGAGCCCGAATTCAGTTGTCTTCCACTGCAACTGGTTCGCGATAGCGGCATGCGGTACAGCCACACCCTTCGGACGGCCGGTGGATCCGGAGGTGAAGATGACGTAGGCCGTATTTTGCGGACGCAGCGGCGCGCGGCGGTCGGAGTCGGTGACCTCGTCCGCGCTCAGCTCGGACAGATCCAGATCGTCGACCCGGACCACCGGAACCCCGCCCGCCTCGAAATCGGCGGTGTCCGCGTTGGTGAGAACGCAGACCGGCGCCGCGGACCCGAGGATGTAGTGGGTGCGGTCGGCGGCGTGATCGGGATCCACCGGCACGTACGCGCCACCGGCGGCGCTGACCGCGTACATGGCGACCACCAGATCCATCGACCGGCGCAGTGCCAGCGCCACTCGCGATTCCGGTCCGACGCCGAAGCCGATCAGATGCCTGGCCAGACGGTTGACCCGCGCACCCAGCTGTGCGTAGCCAAGGGTGGCGCCGTCGGGGCCGATCAGGGCCTCGCCGCCCGAATGTGCGGCCACCGTGGCGTTCAGCATCGAGGCCAGGGTGGCCTCGGTGTCGACCGCGTGCGCGGTGGCATTGCGTTCGGTGAGGATCGCGGTCGATTCGGCGGTGCCGACGATCGGGAAATCACCCACCGGGGTGCGCGGCGCGGCCACGATCTCGCCCAGCAGCCGCACGAAGCTGTCGGCGAAGCGCTGCACGGTCTCGCGGTCGAACAGTGCGGTGATGTAGTTGAAGAAGCCGACGATGCCCTCGGGCGCACCGGTCGCGTCGTAGGTGTCGGCGATGATCAGATGCAGGTCGATCTGCGACAGGTGGGTTTCGAAGTCCAGTCCCGCGACGGTCAGGCCGGGCAGTTCCAGTTCGGTCGTGGTCAGGTTCTGGAACGACAGGCTCACCTGGAACAGCGGGTGCCGAGCGGTCGAGCGGACCGGGTTGAGCACCTCGACCAGCCGCTCGAACGGGACATCGGCGTTGGCGAAGGCCTGGATATCGTCGGCGCGCTGGCGGGCCAGCAGTTCGGTGAACGATTCGGCGATATCCACCTGGGTGCGGAAGACCATGGTGTTGACGAACATGCCGATCAGATCGTCGAGGGCGGCCTCACCGCGGCCGGCGATCGGGGTGCCGATGGCGATATCGCCGGTGCCCGACAGCCGCGCCAGGAAGACCGCCAGCGCGGTGTGCACCAGCATGAACAGCGTCGCGCCCTCGACCCTCGCCAATTCGACCAGGGCGCGGTGTGTTTCGGCGTCGATGGTCAGGTCGACCTTATCGCCCTCGAAACTCTGCACCGGCGGATGCGGCCGGTCGGTGGGCAGGTCCAGCTGGTCGGGCAGTCCCTCGAGATGCGACTTCCAGTAGTCGATCTGCTTGTAGGCCAGCGAATCCGGATCCGTTTCCGAGCCCAGCAACTCGCGCTGCCAGACGGTGTAGTCGGCGTACTGCACCGGCAGCGGATCCCAGTTCGGCGCCTCCCCCGCGAGCCGCGCGGAGTAGGCCACCATCAGATCCCGTGTGAACGGGCCGACCGAGTAACCGTCACCGACGATGTGGTGGACGACCATGGCCAGTACGTGATCGCGCGGACCGGTTTCGAACATCACCACCCGCATCGGCACCTCGGTGGTGACGTCGAAGGTGCTCAGCGCCAATTCCAGGACGACGTCGCGGATCCGCTCGGAATCGACCGGGATGACCGGCATCTCGACCGTGGCCTGCGATACCGGAAGCACCACCTGGGTCGGTCCGGACTCGGCCTCGGGGTAGATGGTGCGCAGCACCTCGTGCCGGCCGACGACGTCCATGAGTGCCGCCCGCATGGCCGGGATGTCCAGATCACCGGTCATGCGAGTGGCGGCCGGAATGTTGTAGGCCGCCGAGGCCTGGTCGAAGCGGTTGAGGAACCACATACGCGCCTGGGCCGGCGACAGCGGGATCTCGGCCGGACGCGGTCCGGCGGCCAGCACCGGCCGGCGTTCCTGGTCACCCTGCTGATCGGCCCAGGCGGCCAGCCCGGCCACCGTCGGCTCCTCGAACAGGGCACGCACCGGCACCTGCGCGTCCAGCGCCGCGCCCAGGCGGGCCACCACGCGGGTCGCGATCAGCGAGTTACCACCCAGGGCGAAGAAGTCGTCGTCCAGACCGACCTGGTCCATTCCCAGGACGTCGGCGAAAACATGCGCCA
>JAFMQT010000448.1 GCA_017354515.1 Nocardia sp.
CGGCGCCGAAACCGCTTCGGCGCGCTCGGCAGCGTACCGGCCGCCTCGGCGATTGAAAACTCGGGCGTGCCGCACGAAATCGGATCAGATTGCGGCGCTTGACCTTCCGACTACCCAGCCTGCCGGCTAGACCCGGTGATGCTCGACCATATCGAGCTCACTGGGAGTGAGCAGGCGCTCGAGTCGTTCCTCCCGCGCGGCCCGGGATCGACGGCCGGCGTACGAGCGCAGGGGCTCCTGCCCGGATTCGCAGTCGGGCAGCAGGGGCATCGTTTCCGCCCGCCGCTTATGGAGTATTGCCCGTAGGTTCACGGCCGATCACCTCACAGGAACGTCAATGGCCTGGACTCGGTCGGTGGCTCCATTGCCTTGTCGTACAACTGCATCGCCTGCCGTAATAGTTATCGGCCATTATGCGTCGATCATTAGCGGTGCGAAACGGGTCAGATCACACTGTGACCTAGTCGATCATGAAGTGTTGTCAGTGAGGTGACTCACACCGGTCGGCGATCTGTCGGCGCACTCGGGAGCGGGCTACCGTTGAATCCGGTCTCCCGGACCATCCCGTCATCGAATTTGGAGTCAGCCGTGCCGAATCCACTCGAAGCCACCATCGATATCGCCGCCGCACCCGAGCAGGTCTGGGCCGTGGTCTCAGACCTCGGTCGGATGCCCGAATTCAGCCCCTCGACGCTGCGCATGATCCCGCTGGGCAAACCCCAGCCCGGCGCGTTCACACTCAACCTCAACAAGGTCGGACGCAAGTACTACCCGACCACCTCACGCATCGTGCGCTATGAGCGCGACCGTGCCTTCGCCTTCCGGATGAACGAGAACGGCACGGTGTGGAGCTTCACGCTCGAACCCACCGAGTCCGGCACCCGGCTGACCGAACGCCGCGATATCCCCAATGGGGTGACCAAACCCGTCCGCATCATGATCGACGCACTCCTCGGCGGCGAGCAGAAGTTCGAGGCCGATCTGACGGACGGCATGACCGCGACCCTGCAGAAGATCAAGGCCGTGGTCGAGAACAAGGCCCCGGCCCAGAACTGAGCCCGACCGGGTGCGGCCGGGCTACTGCCAGTTGGGCAGTTTCGCCACCTGTGCGGCATAGGACAGGCCCGCGCCGAAGGCCACCAGCAGCGCGGCCGCACCCGGCTTACTCTCGCCCGAGCGCAGTAGCGATTCCATGGCCAGCGGAATCGAGGCCGCCGAGGTGTTACCCGCCTCGACGATATCGTTGGCCAATGCGCAGTTGGCCGATAACTGCAGCTCACGGGCCATGATCTCGATGATACGGCCGTTCGCCTGATGCGGGACCATCGCGTCGATCTCGGCGGCGGTCAGGCCCGCGCGCTCGATGGCGTCGACGCAGACCTTCGTCAGAGAGTGCGCGGCCCAGCGGAAGACCGCCGTCCCCTCCATCGCCAGATACGGGCGCACCGCCTCGGTGCCGGGGTCGTCGATCTCGTTGAAGAACTCCATCCAGTCCTTGTCCTGGCGGATGGCGTGATGCTGGTCGCCGTCCGAACCCCAGACGGTGGGACCGATACCCGGTTCGTCGGAGGGGCCGACGATCACCGCGCCCGCACCGTCGGCGAACAAGAACGCCGTACCCCGGTCGGCGGGATCGACCGCGTCGGTGAGACGTTCGACGCCGATCACCAGCACATGTCCGGCGGTACCGCCCTTGACCAGGTCCGAGGCCAGAGCGAGGGCATGACAGAAGCCCGCGCAACCGGCCGAGATGTCGAAGGCGGCCGGCTGGTTCATCCCCAGTTCGGTCGCGATCTGCGGGGCGGCGGCCGGAGTCAGCAGCAGCCAGGTGGAAGTCGCCACGATCACGCAGTCGACCTGGCCGGCGGTGATACCGGCGGATTCGATGGCGTCGCGGGCCGCGGCCGCGCTCATCGCGATGATCGTCTCCGACTCCGAGGCGAAGCGGCGCGATACGATCCCCGACCGCGTCCTGATCCACTCATCGCTGGAATTGATGGGGCCCGCGACCTCGTCATTGGTCACGACCCGGGCGGGCCGGTATACGCCGAGCCCGAGCATCGCCGTGTGCTCCACGCCGGTGTCCTGAGCGAGTCGTGCAGCCATCGCGCATCTCCTATGCACCTGCGGGCCGACCGGATGCCCGGGCCCCGGGCCGTCCAGCCGCCTGTCGAACGATTCTTCATAGGGCCCCCAGGACAACGCCCCGCAGGTCGCGACGCGGTGATCGGCGAAACCCTACGAGCCCGTAGACATGAGGCCTCCTCATATTATCTCGAATGCTAATCGGGCGCGTGCGTATTGTCACAATCAATCGGGATGGGATCGGCCTCCGACCGGCCGGATACCCCCGCCGACCGAGCGATCACCGACCGCACCGGCACCGCTCGGGCGCGGACCGCTTCGACGCGGTGTTCCCGTAAGGTGTGAGCGCGGTCTGCGCCGCTCGCGGCCCGCATGATCACCCATACACGAAAGAGGAGTCCGTGGCCCGCCGCCCCACCCCGCCCGGTACGCCCGAACGTACCGGGCCAGGTCATATCGCCGACCTGGTCCGCGCAGCGATTCCACCGCTGCATCCCGCCGGCCTGCCGTTCGTGGCGGCGCCGCTGGCGGTGGCGCTCGTGGGTGGGCGCCGGCGCTGGCTGCGCCGCACCGGACTGGTGACCGCGGCGGCCACCGCCCTGTTCTTCCGGCATCCGAACCGGGTGCCGCCCAACCGGGCGAATATCGTCGTCGCACCCGCCGACGGCGAGATCGCGCTCGTCGATACCGCGCCGCCACCGGCCGAACTCGGACTCGGCGATACCCCGCTGCCCCGGGTCAGCATCTTCCTGTCGGTTCTCGACGTGCATGTGCAGCGTGTACCGGTCAGCGGCACGGTGCGCGAAATCGCTTATCAGCGTGGGCAATTCCGCTCGGCGGATCTGCCGGAGGCCAGTTCGGCCAACGAACGCAATTCGATGGTGCTGGAAACCGGGTCCGGACATGTGGTGACGGTGGTGCAGATCGCCGGCCTGCTGGCCCGCCGCATCGTCTGCGACGTCGCGGTCGGCGACCGCATCGATATGGGCGAGACCTACGGGCTGATCCGGTTCGGATCGCGCGTGGACACCTACTTCCCGGCCGGCACCCGGCTCCTGGTCGAACCGGGGCAGCGCACCATCGGAGCGGAAACGGTACTGGCCGAACTGCCATGATCGAGAACACCGTGACCGAGCCCGGTCGCCGCCACCGCACGATTCGGCTGCTGCCGAGCATGGTGACCATCATGGCGCTGTGCGCGGGCCTGTCGGCGGTGAAATTCGCCCTCGACGGCGCCGTCGACATCGCACTGGCGATGATCGGAGCCGCCGCGGTGCTGGACACCCTGGACGGGCGCCTGGCGCGCATGCTGTCGGCCACCACCAAGATCGGCGCCGAACTGGATTCGCTCGCCGACGCTATATCCTTCGGCGTGGCACCGGCCCTCGTGCTGTATGTGACCTTCCTGCGGCAGAACAGCGCCGGCTGGATCATCGCGCTGATCTTCGCCGTCTGTGTGGTGCTGCGCCTGGCCCGGTTCAACACCATCATGGACGATGACACCCGGCCCGATTGGGAGCGCGAATTCTTCACCGGCGTTCCGGCGCCCGCGGCCGCGCTGGTCGCCCTGCTGCCACTGGCGGTGGACGGGCAATTCGGCCGCGGCTGGTGGACGCTGTTACCGGTGGTCTCGGCCTGGACGATCGCGGCGGCATTGCTGGCGGTCAGCACGATCCCCACCCTGGCGATGAAGTCGGTGTCGGTGGCGCCGCAGGCCGCGGCCCTGCTGCTGGTGCTGGTGGCCCTCGGGGCGGCCGCACTGGTCACCTTCCCGCTGATTCTGCTGATGGTGCTGGTCGTGCTGTATCTGGTACATATCCCGTTCGCGTGGCGGTCGCAGCGCTGGGTGGCCGCCCGGCCGGAGACCTGGGATCACAAACCCGCCGAACGACGGGCTCAGCGCCGGCGCGATCGGCGACGGCCGGCGGCCGAGGATCCGGCGC
>JAFMQT010000449.1 GCA_017354515.1 Nocardia sp.
AGTTTCCTGTCCGGGGAGCGTGCGAATCTCGGCCAGGCGTTGAATCTGCTGTCGGTGGCACTCGGGGACGTGGCGCGCTTCGTCAATGACAACCGGGATCTGGTGGCCCAGAACGCGTCGGGACTGACGACCCTCACCAAGACCCTGTCCGATCAGCGCCAGGATCTGGCCAATGCGCTGCCGGTGCTGCCGCTGGCATTGAGCAACCTGGTCAATGTGCACAACGGCGAGTCCGGGACGCTCGATATGCGGGCCAACTTCCCCGAACTCCAGAATCCGTTCGGCGCCCTCTGCAAGATGGTCGACCTCGGCCAATTACGGCCCGGAGACCCGAAATTCGATGCGATCAGCAAACAGATGCGCCCGATGCTGGATCAGTGCAAGGTGATCACCGACCAGATCAAGAGCGGGGTGCAGACCCCGTCGCTGGTGCTGCCGTTCGGAATCCTGAGTGGTGACAACATCCAGCGCAATCCGGTACCCGGCAGTGTTCCGGGGACGCCGTCCAACCGGCAGCCGCCGTCGCAGGGAGGTGGGCGATGAGGTTCGTTCCGATGGTTCGGCGCCCGAAATTCCGGCGTCCGACCGCGCGGCGCGCGGCCCGCGGCGCGGGTGCGGTGGCCGTCCTGGGCACGACCGCGCTGCTGGTCGCCTCGTGCGCCTCCGACGGCATCTACAGCGTGCCGCTGCCCGGTGGCGCCGATGTGGGATCGCATCCCATGCATGTCGACATCCGCTTCGACGATGTGCTGGATCTGGTTCCGCAATCGGCGGTGAAGGTGGACGGTGTCGCGGTGGGCCGGGTGCAATCCATCGATATCGCCCCCGATGGCTGGACCGCCAGTGTGCACACGGTGATCAATTCGTCGGTGAACCTGCCGGCGGGCGCGCTGGCCGCGGTCAAGCAGTCCAATCTGCTGGGTGAGAAGTTCGTCGACCTGTCCGCGCCGCAGCAGGGAGATCTGAGCGGCCGCTTACGCGACGGTGCGGTCATCCCGGTCTCGCGGACCCGGCACGCGGTCGAGATCGAGCAACTGCTGGGTGCGCTGTCGTTGCTGCTCAACGGTGGTGGCGTTGCTCAACTGCAGCCGATCGTGGTGGAGATGAACAAGGCACTGGGCGGCCGGGAGAATCGGGTCCGGTCGTTGCTGAACCAGGCCGACACCCTGATCGACGGGCTCAATCAGCAGGTCGGTGATATTCAGCGTGCGCTGGACGGGCTGGATACGCTGTCGAGCCGGGTCGAGCGGCAGGACGGCCAGATCGGCAAGATCCTCGACGAGCTTCCGGCCGGAATCAAGATTCTCGATCAGCAGCGCCCCGAATTGATCGGGTTGTTGAAGCAACTCGATCGGGTGGGGCAGGCCGGTTACGACGTGCTGGAGAAGTCGAACGCCAACCTGATCAGCGATCTGCGCGCACTGCGGCCGACTCTGCAGGAACTGGGCCGGTCGGCGCCGGATCTGGTGACCGCGTTCCCGCTGGTCCCGACGTATCCATTCCCTGACGAGGCAATGAAATCGGCGATCGGCGGCTCGGTGAACACCTGGCTGTCGGTGGATACCCAGATCGGCACCCTGATGACGAATCTCGGTGTGGGCAAACCGAATCCGGTGTACATCCCGCCGAAGTACGGTCCGCCGGTAGCGGTGAACCCGACCAATCCGTACTACAACGGCAATGGGCCCCGCCCCGGCTGGCCGACGGTGTCGCTGGTGCCGCTGCCGCCGACCGTGGTCACACCGACCGGTGGTCCGCCGGGCGGTCCGCTCGGCGGGATTCTGAATCAGTTGGGAGTGCGGCCGCGATGAGCAAATTGGTGCGATATCAGCTGATCGCCTTCGCGGTGATCGCCGTCCTCGGCGTGGTCTTCGTCGGCGGGAAGTACATCCGCGTCGACCACATGCTGGGCTTCGGCCAGTACCACGTGCGGGTAGCGGCCAAGGAGACCGGCAATCTGTCCGCCGGCGCCGAGGTCACCTATCGCGGCGTTCCGGTCGGGCGGGTGGAAGGGCTGGATGTGACGCCCGACGGCGTTCGGATCACCCTGCAGATGGATTCCGGGAAGCCGAAGGTACCGGCCGACGCGAAGGCGATGATCGCCAATCGCTCCGCCATCGGTGAGCAGTTCATGGATCTGGTCCCGGCCAGTGCCAAGGGGCCCTATCTGCGCGACGGTTCGGTGATCGACGGGGCGACGACCCCGCCGCACGTCGAAGACCTGCTGTCGAGTGTGAACCATCTGGCCACCACCACCGATCTGAAGGCGCTGAGCACCACGGTCACCGAACTGGGCCGGGCCCTGGACGGCCAGGGCGACAACCTTCGCGTCCTGGTGGATTCGCTGGACAAGTTCTCCCAGACCGGCGCCGAGGCGATGCCGCAGACGGTGCAGTTGCTGCAGGACGCGCGAACGGTGCTGGGTACCCAGGCCGACCAGTCCCCGGCCATCCGGACCTTCAGCGACGGCTTGGACAAACTCAGCGCGCAGTTACGTGCCAATGATCCCGACATCCGGCGCCTGATCGGTACCGGCGCCGATGCCGGCGGAGCGCTCAACGGCCTGCTCGACAGCAGTGGTAAGCCGTTGACCACCGACCTGTCCAATGTGCGGACCCTGCTGCAGACGATCTCGCCGAAGACCTACACGCTGCTACCGCTGTTGCAGTTGTTGCCGGTGCTGTCGATCGGCGGTTCGGCCACCGCGCCGGGCGATGGCACCACCCACTTCGGCTTGGTGCTGGAAACCAATAATCCGCCGGCATGTACGCTCGGGTACGAGGGTACGAAGCGCATTCTCGAGCAGATGAAGGCGAAGAACCCCAATTTCGACGACACCCGCGACGATTTCCCGTTCAATACGAACGCGAAGTGCGCGGTGCCGTTCGGAAGTCCGACCGACGTACGTGGCGCCGCCCGAGCGCAGTACGCCGATCCGAGTGTCCCGCAACCGTGGGATTCCAAGCCGAAGACGGATCCGGACAGGCTGAATCTGAACCCGGTCGCCACGCAGTTGGCCACTCTCATCGGAGTGACGCCGAAGCGGTGAGCGGGCAGGTCGGCGAGTCCGGACGATGACGACGCTAGGGTGTCGCTGTGAGTTCTGATGTGTCCAAAACCTCCTCGCCTGCCGCGCAGGACTCGGAAAACGGTGTGCGAGAGCCGTTAGCCGACTCTTCGCGGGAGGGCGCCGACGATTCGGTCGCCGGCACGGAGGAGACCGTGCGCGGCCCCGTCCAGGGTGATGCGCACCCGGCCGGGGAGACCGACGAGTCGACCGGGGAGACGGTGCAGTCCGAGGTGTCCGATGGCGCCCGGCCCGCCGCGGACGGCTCGTCGCGGTCGCGGACCGTGGTGACCGCGGTCGCCGCGGTGTGGTTGGTGGTGGCACTGGTACTCGCGGGCTGGTTCGGCGCCGGCTGGGTGCGCGCGATGTGGTTCACCGATGGCCCCCGCACCGATGCCCGCAATTCCGCGCTGGACGGGGCCCGGCAGGCGGCGATCAATCTCACCTCGATGAATCCCGCGGATGTCGACGGCTCGATCGCCACCATGCGGTCGTCGATGACCGGTGACATGCTCGGTCAGCTCGACCAGAACCGCGATCGGATCAAGGACGCCGCGACCAAATCCGGGACCAAGGTCGAAAGCAAGGTGCTCGGCGCCGCGCTGAACTCGCTGAACAGCGAACGGGACCGGGCCACCGGCATGGTCGTACTGCAACTGACCCAGAACGCCCCGAACACCCCGGCGCAGTCGTTCCGGGTCACCTGGACGCTGGATATGAAGAAAGACGGCGATACCTGGAAGGCCGAGCAGGCCAATTCCCTCGGCCAGCCGGTGTCGTTGGACAACCCCGGAGCCGCCGGGCAGGGCGGGCAACCGCCGGCGAACGGGGCCGGCGCGGCGCCCGTCGCCCCTGCCGCTCCGGCACCTGCTCCGCAGCCGGGATCGTAGGAGAGAGATATGGCATCCCGACCACCCGTGAACAGGGTTTCCTCCCGCATGCGGGCCGGTGAG
>JAFMQT010000450.1 GCA_017354515.1 Nocardia sp.
AACCTCAGCTTCGAGCTGAGGGGGCACGAGTTCATTCGCCCCGGGCACCCGATACCGGTGGCGAGAGGACAGCATGGGCAACTGGAGGCAGCGAACCCGAGTCACAGGAATGATGATCGCCGCCGGGGCGGCTGTGCTGGTCTCCGGGTGTGGGTCCTCCGGGAACCAGCACGCATCCGGCGCGGCGACCTCCACCACGGTCGAGGTTCCGCAGGGGTTCGACCCCTGCAACGACATTCCCAGCAGCGTGCTGGATTCGCTTCAGCTGCACTCGAAGATCGAGGACGATATGGGCGACGGAACGCCCAACCACTGGCAGGGGTGCGGCTGGGTTCGTTCCAACTACTACAGCGTGTCCGTTCGCATGACCAACGTAACCGTGGATGCCGTCCGCCAACATCACGATCAGGATCCCCGAGAGCTCACCATCGCCGGACGACCCGCCGTCTCGAGCCGCCAGGCACCCGATCATCCCGACCGCCAATGCACTGTCAATGTCCAAGTCAAGGGCGGTTCCATCGAATTCTTCTTGGAGAAGGGCATGGACCGCGGCGAGGGAGGATCGGGGGACCTAGACGCCTGCGATATGGCCCGAGACGTCGCCACCAAGATCACACCGTTGCTGCCGGCAACGCTGTGAACCACGCACCATGACTAATCGAGAAGGGAGGGGCCGATGACACAGCCGGACAAACCGCCGACATCGGGACCGGGGCCGTTCGCGGCCATGGTCAACGAGGCCAAGAACGGCAACATCAGGATGCGGATGGACCTCGAAGAGTTCGTCCACATGGATCGCGCTTGCCAGAAAATGATCGACAACATCTTCCAAATTCAGCGCATCATGCACGAGGTTTCAGAGGCCACGCATTGGGGGCTTGGCGAGGATTATCGCGGTCCCGACGGCAAGACGCTGATCTCGGGCCAGAAGGTCGTCGAACGGTTCAAGACCAAATCCAAGGCCCCCGGCGACAGCGAAACCAACTATTCCAGCAACAGCGTGTGGGCGGTGATGGAGTCCCATCGCCGAGCCGTTCTCGATATCCAGGCCATGTACCGCGAAGCCCGCAAGCAGATCACCGACGCCGACGCCGAGGCGGCGGCCCGTTACAAGCAGCTCGAACAGACCCTGCCGCAACGACCCGCGCCACCACGCGAACCGTTCCACGCCCGGGGCCTGCCGCCGAAACACCCGAAATAGGAACCACATTCACCGATCTCATCCCCGAATTCCCACCACCGCAGGCCCATCACCAATCACCCCCGACCTCCGACGGCAGTTGCCCACTCGCCCACCGCGCGTAGGTGTATTCGGGCTCGACCGTGATGACATCGGCGACCTCCACCAGCCTCCACGGAACGACACCGCCGTCGAAGTGATCGACGCTGGGCACGAAGACAACATCAGCATCGAGCCGCTCCACGATATTGCCGAGCCGGCCCGCGACATCGTCGAGCTCGCCCGTGAACGTGACGATCTTGCACAGGTTGTAACCGAGTCGCCGTGCCAACGAACGGATTTGGACCTCATCCCACGGTTGACGCACGCCGGACACATCCCGACGCAGATAGCCGATCGCATCGATGCGCATGGTTCCTCGCTCTCATTGCGTAGTCGCTGATTGGGCGCTCGTTGGTGAGACGAGCGCGAGGACTCGACGAGTAAACACCGGCATCTGCCGAATGGATCGTCTTTATGGACCGTCCAGATGAGTTCGCCCATTCTCCCTGCGCGAGGTCCATCTCCCGTGCATACTGGGTCCAGCGATTAGAGGTGGGGCATCCCAAGTTCGCCGGGTGGGCTGTCCCGCACGTCGATTCGTTCCATCCAAAAGAACGGGAGGATGCCACCCATAATGCCGAGCCCCAAGAAGCCGCTCACCACAATCCCCCGCCGTCAACTGGGCCGGTATCTGCGCGATATGCGCCAGGAAGCGGGGATGTCTCTCCAAAACGCCGCCCGACTCATCGAGCGCGGCACCGGCACGCTTCAACGGCTGGAGAAGGGCGAGGCAGGCCGCATCCGAACGCTTGATATTCAGGCGCTCTGCCAGGTGTACGGCACACAGGAGAAGTTACCGGCGCTCCTCGAATTGGCCGCCGCAGCGGCATCCAATGACGGCGACGGTCTCTGGTGGCACGAATACGGAGACGCGATCCGGGCGGATTTCGAACTCTATGTGAGCCTGGAGGCGTCCGCTTCCAAGCTCACCGTCTTCCGGCCTGACATCATCAGCGGTCTATTCCAAATAGCAAGCTATGCAAGATCTTTAGACACTTCCTACTACGCGGACGCCACCACAGAGCAGCTCGACCAGCGAGTCGAGGTTCGAGCCAAACGTCAACGGATCATCACCCGGAAACGCAATCCGGTGGAAGTCGATCTCATTCTGGACGAAACCGTGCTCCGACGTATGGTCGGTGGCCCACGGACGATGGCGGACCAACTCCGTCATCTCGCCGATCTACCGATCAATGTCCACCTTGCGATACTGCCCTTCGCCAGCGGGTATCCGCTCGGATCGGCATCCGGGCCGTTCACGATACTCGAATTCGACCGCGCCACAGGCGAGCAGCCGACGGTGTACCTCGAGGGCTATCGTGGAAATATGTACTATGACAAGCCTGAAGCAGTCGCGCAGTACCGCGACTCCTTCGAACGCTTGCGGGCGGCAGCGTTGTCGCAGGCAGACAGCACGCAAGCGCTCCGGCGCGCAGCAAGGGAGTACAGGCAGTGATGGTCGATTTGTCCGGTGCCAAATGGTTCAAGTCCAGCTACAGCGGTGGCGGCAACGATTGCGTTGAAGTCGCGCACTTGGAGCGGGGGCTCACCGGAGTGAGAGACTCCAAGGATCCTGGCGGCCCGACCCTGATATTCACTGCGGCTGAATGGGATACGTTCACCGCTGCCATCGGGCAAGAGTCCGCCTGAAAGCGCGCTCTACCCGGCCGATAACGACCAGCGAGGGAATCGAGCATGAGCGTCGATCTGACAGCGGCCCAGTGGTTCAAGTCCAGCCGCAGCGGCGGGGGGAAGGACTGCGTAGAGGTCGCCCACCTTGACCAGGGCTTCGTCGGCGTGCGCGACTCGAAGAACCCGGGTGGTCCGGCGCTCGTGTTCTCGGGCGGTGAATGGGACACGTTCACCTCGGCGCTGCGCGACGGGCGGATCGCGTAGAGCGCTGATCGGAGCGCGCACCGGTCATGCTCCGGACTGTGTGGCCTCCACATACCTCGGTGCCAGCGCCTCCATCTGCTCGATCACGACGCGGATCGCCTGGGGCTGTTTATCCGGCGGGTACTTGTACTTGATCAGGAGGCGTTTGATCGAGGAGCGGAGTTTGGCGCGGACATCGTCGCGAACTGTCCAGTCCGTCTTGATATCTCGGCGCATGATCTTCACCAGTTCGCGGGCTATGTGGCCGAGGACGTCGTCGCCCATTTGCTCGACCGCGGATTCGTTTTCGCAGACGGCGTCGTAGAAGGCGAGTTCGTCTTCGGATAGGTGTGGGGTGAATTGTTTGCCGCGGTCGCGTTCGGCGGCGGCCTCGCGCGCAAGTTTGATCAGCTCGGCGATCACTTCGGCGGAGGTGAGTTGCTGGTTGGTGTAGCGGTTCATCAGCGCGCGGATGCGTTCGGAGAAGGCGCGTTGGCGGACCAGGTTGTTGCGGGTGCTGCGGCCAACCTCTTCGGTCAGGACCGCCCGCAAGGCTTCGATTGCCAGATGCGGGTTTTCCGCTTGTCGCGCTTGGGTTTCGAACTCGGGCGTGAGGTCGGTCAGTGAGGGTTTCGGCATGCCGGCTGCCGCGTAGATGTCGACGATCTCACGGGAGCCGGTGGTGTCGGCGACGAGGGATGCGAGCATGCGCTGGATTTCGGCGGGGACGGGCCGGCCGTCGGCTTTACGTTGCTCGGCATCGTATTTCGCCATCCAGACGCGGACCTCTTCATAGAACTTCGCGGCCGGACGAAGGTGCGCCAAGGTTTCCGAACCCGAGCAGACCGCCCAGGTCCGCGCGA
>JAFMQT010000451.1 GCA_017354515.1 Nocardia sp.
GACGACTGGTTCGCCACCGACTGGATGGACACCACCCGCTCCCAGGAGGTGCTCGGATTCCAGCATCACTCGTGGCCGGATCTGCTCGCCCAAATCCGTTCCAGGACAGGAGTTCTCCGGTACCTGGTGCGCCCTGCGGCCCCGCTGGTCCGCCTCTATCTGAAGAAAATGTCCCCCTACAAGGACAGCGGCCGCACCGTCGCCGACCCGTGGACCGTCATCGCCGAGCGCATCGGAGACCCCACACCGGACAAGGCCTGACCTTCCGGCCGGGGCGGGTTCGCCCCCGGGCCGGAGCCCTCATGTGCGGTACCGGAACAGGATTCGGCCGCGGGTCAGGTCGTAGGGACTCAGCTGCACCAGCACTCGGTCCTGCGGCAGGATCTTGATGTAATTCTTCCGGATCTTGCCGCTGATGTGGGCGAGCACCGCATGCCCGTTGTCGAGTTCCACGGTGAATGTGGCGTTGCGCAGGCATTGCACGACGGTGCCCTCGACATCTATTCCCTTCCCGTTGTTCTCGGTCATCGCAGCACCAACTCCAGATTGCTGCCCACTCGGCGGGCGCCGAAGTCCTCCAGCAGCGCTGTCGCGGCCACATTGGTTTCGTTGATTTCGGCTGTGGCGGTGGCGATTCCGGTGCTGTGCAGGACACCGAGCGAATGCGCCAGCAGGGCGCGGGCGATACCGCGCCGTCGCAGCTGCGAACGCACCGCGATCAATCCGATCCGGGGCAGTCGGGTCACCCCGGCGACGCGGATCAGTCCCACATACCGATCCGCCTGCGCGGCCGCGGCATATCTGGACCGGTCGCGCAGTCTGTTGCCGCTGAGCCTGGGCAGCAGTTCGGCCGGCATCTGCTGCCATCCGACGCTCGCTTCGACCTCGTCGCGAATCGCCCGGTCGACCTCCCGCAGTCGCCTCTCGTCGGCTGCTCCGGCCGGCACGATCCGGATATCGGCGGGCGGTTCCGGTCGGTGCGCTCCGGCGCGGCGAAGATCGGTGGGTACTTGGTACTCCCACTCGCGGCGGCCGGTGATGAATCCGTGCCGCCGCCACGCCGACAGCAGGCGTTCATCGCTCTCATCGACCACCGTGTACAGCGGTCTGGGCAGATCAGCCAGCATGGTCGCGGCGAGTGGATCGAAAACCGATTCGTGCCAGACGTCCACGCTGACGAACCGCAGCCCGTCAGGGCGTGGTGACATATCGGCGTGGCCGACGACCAGGTCGTCGTCGGTGGCCTGCCATCGGGTCCGGCCGGTTCGTGTGATCACCACGGCGGGAGCGCCGTTGGCGGAATGTGCAGAGTTCATGTTCGTCGCCTTTCGGGATTGCCTTGTCCAACAGGCGCTCCCGGCGACGCTTACGGAATTCGCCGACCCGTGACGGCGAGGTGGAGCACCCACTTCGATACTGCGTACATGGGTCTCACCTCCTGGCGTAGTGTCACGGCTCAGGCAGGGTAGCAACATCGCCCGCGACCCCACCACCGATTTTCCTACCTGCGACGATGCGGTCTTCCGCGAGAATTCACCCGGCGATCTTCTGCCGGCCGACCGGCCCGACCTAGGGTGGCAGGATGAATCTCCGGCGGTGGCGGCGGGTGTATCTGGGTGCCGAATACGCTCTGTTGTTCTTCGGCGGAACCACCGCCTACAACGCACTGCTACGCGGGCGCCCGCCGATTCCGGCGCTCCTGGCACTGGGTTCGGCGGTGACACTGTATTTGCGGCGCTCGAAGGACTTCGACCGCGAATCGCTGTGGCGGGCAAGCGCTCTGCGCGATGAAGCCCGCCCGATGGCGCTCTCGGCCGGCGCCAACGCACTCGCGCTGACCTCGGCGGTGGCACTGCTGCGCCGAGGGGACCTGTTCGATCTGCCCCGCCGCAATCCGCTGCTGTGGCTGGCGGTCATGGTGGCCTACCCGGCATTGAGCGTCTATCCGCAGGAGCTGATCTTCCGCTCGTTCCTGTTCCACCGCTACACTCCCGTCTTCGGCGCGGGGCCGGGGCTGGTCGCTGCCAGTGCGGCCGCGTTCGGCTATGTGCACATCATCTTCGGCAGCTGGTTCTCGGTGGCGGCGAGCGGGATCGGCGGCTGGATATTCGCCACCCGCTACCTGCGCACCCGGTCGCTGCTGACCACCTCCGTCGAACACTCCGTGTACGGGATCGTGGTGTTCTCGGTCGGATTGGGCCGGTATTTCTACCACGGCGCGGTCCCGGCCCGCGCCGCCGGCGGCTGAAGGCGGCCCGATCGCCGCGGGCAACCGGCCGGTTGTAAAGTGCCACTGACGAAGTCGTCCCGCGGCGGGCACTCGACCGTCGACAGCTCACATCCGGGCGATAAGTGAGCTAACGTCGAAGTCGGCGCGCTCCACTTCGGTCGCGGCGGTATCGAGATCTGGGGAGTTCGGACTGGTGTTGCAGGCGGGGGATGTATTCGCCGGGTACACCATTGAGGGTCTACTCGGCTCCGGCGGGGTCGGTGTGGTCTACCTCGCCCGTCATCCGCGCCTCGAGCGCCGGGTGGCGTTGAAGGTGCTCAGCGATATGTTCGCCGCGGATCCGGACGCGCGGGAGGCGTTCGACCGGGAGACCACGCTCGTGGCGCGGCTCGAGCACCCCAATATCGTCACCGTCCACGACCGTAGCGGCCCCGAGGATCCGGTGCTGTGGTTGTCGATGCGCCATGTCACCGGCGGCGATGCCGACAAGCTGCTGACCCGGACCCCGGAAGGGCTACCGCCGGAACAGGTTGTGAAGTTGGTCAGCGACGTCGCCGAGGCCCTGGACTACGCCCACGATCAGGGTGTTCTGCATCGGGATGTGAAGCCGGCGAATCTGCTGCTGGAACCGTATCCGCGGCACGGGCAACAAGCCCTGCTCTCCGATTTCGGGATCGCGCGCCGCCTCGAGGACACCGCCACCCGATCGTCGCTGTCGGCGACCTTCGCCTACACCGCCCCCGAGCGGTTCCGCGGCGAGCGAGTCGATCATCGTGCCGACATATATTCCCTCGGCTGCACCATGTTCCGTCTGGTGACGGGGAGGACGCCGTACCCGGGGACCGATCAGGCGGCCATCATGGCCGGCCATCTCACCGAGCCACCACCGGCGCCGACCCGGATGCGCCCGGACCTGCCGCCGGAGTGGGACGGCATCATCGCCACGGCGCTGGCGAAGGATCCCGCCGACCGCTACCCCACCTGCGGTGAGCTGGCCGCGGCGGCCCGGCACGCGATCGGTGCCACCCCGCTGAGCGCGACCTATCCCGGCATCGACACCGAGACCCAGACCTCGGTTCCCTCGGCCGCACTCCCGCCGGCCCCGCGGCCCCGACGATTGACTCGCCGCCGGCTGCTGATCGGCGGAGCGCTGGCGGTCCCGGTCATCGCGGCCGGCGCCGGGGCCAGCCTCATCGCGAGCCGTTCGCCCGGAGCGAAGCAGACACCCTCCCGCGTGTTGATCGGCCACAGCGACGATGTCACGGCCGTGGCGTTCAATCGCGATGGATCGCTGCTGGCCACCGCCAGCGCCGACCATACGGTCGGGTTGTGGACCGTGGCCACCGGCCTGCCCGCCGGACAGCGACTCCTCGGGCACGAGGACGATGTCGAGACGGTCGCCTTCGATCCCGGTGGCGGCCTGATGGCGTCCGCCGGTACCGATCGCACCATTCGCTGGTGGCATCCGCGCACCCATCAACCGGCCGCGGGCCCGCTGGATGTCGGATTCAATATCCTGGCGGTCACTTTCAGCCCGGACGGCTCACTGCTGGCCATCGCGTGCGCCGACCACGCCGTCCGGTTGTGGAATGCCGACGCGTCCCGGTTCGTCGGCGAGCCGATGCGCGGGCACGACGACGATGTCACGTCCGTGGCATTCAGTCCGGACGGTCTACTGCTCGCTTCCGGCAGTAACGACAACACCGTGCGGTTGTGGAATGTGCGCAATCAGCAGCAGACCGGACTTCCCCTGACCGGCCACAGCGGCAAGGTGTCCT
>JAFMQT010000127.1 GCA_017354515.1 Nocardia sp.
CGGTCGATGAAGCGCTTCTCCATCTTGAATTCCGGAATGCCGTAGCGCAGCAGACCGCCGATGCGATCGTCGCGCTCGAACACCGTCACGGTGTGGCCGGCGCGGGTCAGCTGCTGAGCCGCGGCCAGACCCGCTGGGCCCGACCCCACGACGGCGACCTTCTTACCGGTCAGGCGAGTCGGGTAGTAGGGCTGCACCCAGCCCTCGTCGAAGGCGTTCTCGATGAGCTCGACCTCGACCTGCTTGATCGTGACCGGATCCTGATTGATCCCCAGCACACACGAGGCCTCGCACGGCGCCGGGCACAGCCGCCCGGTGAATTCCGGGAAGTTGTTGGTCGCGTGCAGGCGGTCGATTCCCTCGCGCCACTGGCCGCGGTAGACCTGGTCGTTCCATTCCGGAATCAGATTGCCCAGCGGACAACCGTTGTGACAGAACGGAATACCACAGTCCATGCACCGGCTGGCCTGTGTCTGCAGCGTCTCGTGCGGGAAACCCTCCTGATAGACCTCTTTCCAGTCCATCAGCCGCAGCGGCACCGGACGACGCTCGGGCAGTTCCCGCTTCGTGTGCTTCAAAAATCCCTGCGCGTCACCCACGTGCGGCCTCCGTACTCTCGCCTCTCACAGCCGTCCGCGCCTGGTGTGCGCGTCCCACGTCACCCACGTGCGGCCTCCATAATCGCCTCGTCGACGTCCCGACCGGCCTTCTCGGCCTCGGAGATCGCCAGCAAAACCTTCTTGTAGTCCCGAGGCATAACCTTGACGAAGTGGTTCACCTGCTGTGACCAATCGCTGAGGATGCGCTCGGCCACCGCGGAACCGGTCTGTTCGCGATGACGTGTGATCACATCGCGTAGCCAGGTGAAGTCCTCGCCCTGGAGCTGTTCCAGATCGACCAGTTCGGAGTTGAGCTTGGACTCGAACGCGCCGTCGGGGTTGTAGATGTAGGCGATACCGCCCGACATGCCGGCGCCGAAGTTGCGCCCGGTCTCCCCGAGCACGACGACGCGGCCGCCGGTCATGTACTCACAGCCGTGGTCGCCCACGCCCTCGACCACCGCGGTGGCGCCCGAGTTGCGCACGCAGAACCGCTCACCGACCACGCCGCGAATGAACGCCTCACCGCTGGTGGCGCCGAACAGGATCACGTTGCCCGCGATGATGTTGTCCTCGGCCACGAAGGCAGCGGGCGCGTTCAGCGACGGCCGCACCACCAGATGCCCACCGGACAGGCCCTTACCCACGTAGTCGTTGGCGTCACCGAAGACCCGCAACGTGATACCGGCCGGCACGAACGCGCCGAAGCTGTTGCCCGCCGAACCGGTGAACGTGATGTCGATGGTGTCGTCGGGCAGGCCGGCGCCACCGTAGAGCTTGGTTACCTCGTGACCGAGCATGGTGCCGACCGTGCGGTTCACATTCGTGATCTTGGTCTCGAATTTGACCGGCTTGCCGCGTTCGAGGGCATCGGCGGCCTGGGCGATCAGCTCGTTGTCGAGCGCCCGGTCCAGGCCGTGATCCTGGCCCTTGGTGTTGCGACGGTCCTGGAACATGAACTGGGTCTCGATGTCGTCGAGGATCGGCGACAGATCCAGCTTGCTCGCCTTCCAGTGCTGCTTGGCCTTGGTGGTGTCGAGCAGGTCGACCCGGCCGATGGCCTCGTCCAATGAGCGCAGCCCCAACGAGGCCAGCAGTTCGCGCACCTCCTCGGCGATGAACATGAAGAAGTTCTCGACGAATTCGGGCTTACCGGTGAAGCGCTGGCGCAGCACCGGATTCTGCGTCGCGACACCGACCGGGCAGGTGTCGAGGTGACACACCCGCATCATGACGCACCCCGAGACCACCAGCGGCGCGGTCGCGAAGCCGTATTCCTCGGCGCCGAGCAGCGCGCCGATCAGCACATCGCGGCCGGTCTTCATCTGGCCGTCGACCTGCACCACGATCCGGTCGCGCAGACCGTTGAGCAGCAGGGTCTGCTGAGTCTCGGCCAGGCCGAGCTCCCAGGGGCCACCCGCGTGCTTGAGCGAGGTCAGCGGCGAGGCACCGGTACCACCGTCGTGGCCGGAGATGAGCACGACATCGGCGTGCGCCTTCGAGACTCCAGCAGCAACCGTCCCTACCCCCGGCTCCGCGACAAGTTTCACGTGAATCCGAGCCTGCGGATTCGCGTTCTTCAGATCGTGGATCAGCTGGGCCAGATCCTCGATCGAGTAGATGTCGTGATGCGGCGGCGGCGAGATCAGGCCGACGCCCGGCGTCGAATGCCGGACCTCGGCGACCCACGGGTACACCTTGTGCGCGGGCAGCTGTCCGCCCTCACCGGGCTTGGCGCCCTGGGCCATTTTGATCTGGATGTCGGTGCAGTTGGTCAGATAGTGCGCGGTCACACCGAAACGACCCGAGGCTACCTGCTTGATCGCACTGCGCCGCCAGTCGCCGTTCTCCTCCGGCTCGAACCGCGTCACCGATTCGCCGCCCTCACCGGAGTTGGACCGGCCGCCGAGGCGGTTCATCGCGATGGCTAGCGTTTCGTGCGCCTCGGCCGAGATGGAGCCATAGCTCATCGCGCCGGTCGAGAACCGCTTGACGATCTCGCTGGCCGGCTCGACCTCCTCGATCGGGATCGCGTGCCGGTTCTCGGACTTGAATTTGAACAGACCACGCAGTGAGGCCAAGCGCTCGGACTGGTCGTCGACCAGCTTGGTGTATTCCTTGAAGATCGAGTACTGACCCGAGCGGGTCGCATGCTGCAGCTTGAACACCGTGTCCGGGTTGAACAGGTGGTATTCACCCTCGCGCCGCCACTGGTACTCACCGCCGATCTCGAGTTCGCGGTGCGCGCGCTCGTTGCGGTTCTCCAGGAAGGCGACCCGGTGGCGGGTGGCGACCTCATCGGCGATCTCATCGAGGCCGATACCGTCCAGCGGCGAGGTCATGCCGACGAAGTACCGATCGCAGAGCTCCTGCGAGAGCCCGACGACCTGGAACAGCTGGGCGCCGCGGTAGGAGGCGATGGTGGAGATGCCCATCTTGGACATCACCTTCAGCACGCCCTTACCGGCCGCCTTGTTGTAGTTCTTGACCGCCTGCTCGTAGTCGGCCAGCTTGTCGCCGGTGCTGCCGGGCATATCCAGCGCACCGCGGTCGAGCATGTCCTCGATCGACTCGAAGGCCATGTACGGGTTGATCGCGGCCGCGCCGAAGCCGACCAGCGTGGCCATATGGTGCACCTCGCGGGCGTCACCGGCCTCGATGACCAGACCGACCTTGGTACGGGTGCGTTCACGCACGAGATGGTGGTGGACCGAGGCGGTGAGCAGCAGCGACGGGATCGGCGCCAACTTCTCGTTGGATTCGCGATCCGACAGCACGATGATCCGCGCACCACCGTCGATCGCGGCCGACACCTGGGCGTTGATCGCGTCGAGTGCCCGGCGCAGGCCCTGGCCGCCGTCCCCGACCGTGTACAGACCGCGCACGACCACCGAACGCAGTTCCGGCCGGGTGCCGTCATCGTTGATGTGGATGAGCTTGGCCAGCTCGTCGTTGTCCAGAATCGGCTGAGTCAGGGTGATGTGCCGACAGGATTCGGCGCCGGGGTTGAGCAGATCGGCCTCGGGGCCGAGTGTGCTGCGCAGGCTGGTGACGACCTCCTCCCGGATGGCATCCAGCGGTGGGTTCGTGACCTGCGCGAACAGCTGGGCGAAGTAGTCGAACAGCAGCCGCGGCCGGGACGACAGCACCGCGATCGGGGTGTCGGTACCCATCGAACCGAGCGCCTCACCGCCGGTCTTGGCCATCGGCGAGATCAGCAGATTCAGCTCCTCGGACGAATATCCGAAGATCTGCTGGCGGATCAGCACGCGATCGTGCGACATGTGCACGTGCGGGCGATCGGGCAGTTGGGCCAGTTTGGTGATGCCCCGGTCGAGCCAGTCCTGATAGGGCTCCTCGGAAGCGAGCTGCGACTTGATCTCGCCATCGTCGATGATGCGGCCCTGCGAGGTGTCCACCAGGAACATCCGGCCCGGTTGCAGCCGGACCTTGCGCACCACCTGTGCCGGATTGATGTCCAGCACACCGACTTCGGAGGCCATGACGACCAGGCCGTCCTCGGTCACCCAGACGCGCGAGGGGCGCAGACCGTTGCGGTCCAGGACCGCGCCGATCACGGTGCCGTCGGTGAAGCACACCGATGCCGGGCCGTCCCACGGCTCCATCAGCATCGAGTGATAGCGGTAGAAGGCACGGCGAGCCGGGTCCATCGAATCCTCGGCGCGCTCCCACGCCTCCGGAATCATCATCAGCACCGCGTGCGGCAGGCTGCGTCCGCCGAGGTGCAGCAGTTCCAGCACCTCGTCGAACCGGGCGGTGTCGGAGGCGCCCGGGGTGCAGACCGGGAAGATCTTCTCCAGACGGTTGCGACCCTCGGTGTCGGTGCCGAAGATCTCGGAGTTCAGCAGCGCCTCGCGGGCGCGCATCCAGTTCTCGTTACCGGTGACGGTGTTGATCTCACCGTTGTGGGCCACCCGGCGGAACGGGTGCGCCAGCGGCCACGACGGGAAGGTGTTGGTGGAGAAGCGCGAGTGCACGATGCCCAGCGCAGAGGTCACCCGATCGTCCTGCAGGTCCAGGTAGAACGCGCGCAGCTGCGGGGTGGTGAACATGCCCTTGTAGACGAACGTCTGTCCGGACAGGCTCGGGAAGTAGACGGTCTCGCGGCCGACCGGGCCCTCGCCGGCGCCCTGCTTGCCGAGCTCGCGCTCGACTCGCTTGCGTACAACATAGGCGCGGCGCTCGAGATCCATTCCGGTGAGCGGCTCGGCGGCATCGGCCGGTGAGGCGATGAACAGCTGCAGGAAGGTCGGCATGGCATCGCGCGAGAGCGCGCCCAGCGAGGATTCGTCGATCGGGACCTCACGCCAGCCGAGGACGGCCAGGCCCTCTTCCTTGACGATCTTCTCGACCCGGTAGCGGGCGCGCGCGGCCTCTCGACGGGCCTGTGGCAGGAAGGCGATACCGGTCGCGTAGGCGCCTTCGGGCGGCAACTCGAACCCGGCCCCGGATTCGGCCAGCGCGGCCCGGAAGAACGCGTCCGGGAGCTGGATCATGATGCCGGCGCCGTCACCGGAGTTGGGCTCGGCGCCGGCGGCGCCGCGATGCTCCAGATTCAGCAGCGCCGTAATCGCCTTGTCGACGATGTCACGGCTCCTACGACCATGCATATCGACGACGAATGCGACACCGCAGGAATCGTGTTCGTTCGCCGGGTCGTACAGACCGATTCGACCCGGTGACTGGTGTCCAATTCGCGGCTCGCCGCGGTGGCCAGGAAGTTGCGTCATGCCTCTGCCTTCAAAAAATAGGCGCCTTCGACTGGACGTGCTTCAGTCGAAATCGCCTCCGCCTAGACTGCGTCCGGACGTTGCGGCGACCAGCGGCGCTGATGGTCATCCCGTGCAGTCGAACTCTCCAGTTGTTCACCCGCTTCGGTTTCGTAGCCGGGTGCTCGGTGGTAGCCGAACCGCATATGTTCGCTGACCACTTCGCGTACTCATCCGCTGGTCTCGTGCTGTACGGCTCGTGGCCGGGTGCGGACGACTAGCCGGACATTTCTGGCCCGGCACTTAGAGCAAACGATAATTCAGGACCGGAGCCCAACCAACTTAGGTTTGGCTAATTTCTCCGTCTACCTGCGAATTTTCATCGGTCCTCCACTGCCTGTGCATTCCTAGTGTAGAGCAGGCATCGCCGATCTCCGCGTCGCGTTGATGATCATCACCAATCGCCTCCCGGCATCGGCCACGAACTGGTACGCACCGCACACACAAGGCTCCCACCTGCGTAGAAACAGAATTCCCGCTAGACAACCGCGGCAAACCGAGACGTAACGCGGCTAACTTCCCGGACACCCGGATGAGACATTCCGGATGCGAATCGACAAGCCCGACTAATGTACAGACCGTACGGCATGTTTTCTGATTGTGGAGTTCAGCACATCATCGGCAAACCGCATGACCGATTGGCCCTGTGGGTTATTTCACACCCGTTGCGGGACAAAGGGATACCGTCGCGCGAAGCAACGCGGCCGCGTGCAGCCCGTCGGCTCGTCCCGAGGTCAGCAGGGGAACAACCGCGCCAGCCAATCGAGCTGGGCAATCCGGTCCGGACAGGATCGTCCGCCGAGCCGCCAGCTCGGCCAGGATGTCCTCGTTCACCCGATCGATGACCGGGCGGACCGCGGCCAGGTCCGCGGAACCCGGTGCGGGCTCGGTCGCCGGGTCCAACCGCCAGCGGGTCAGCAGTCCACGCTGCACGGTCTTACTGGCCTCGATCTGACTGGTGAACACCTGCCGGATCCACTGCGCCGGCAGTCCCGCCCGGGTGCCCGCGGCGGCCATCGTGTCGTACACCTGAGCCTCACGTGCGGGATCGTCGATAACCGGCGGGCGGCCGGTCCGCTGGGCGGTCTCCCATTTCGCGACCGCGACCGCGTCGGAGGTCATCAGCCGGCGTTGCATCGCGTCGACGAGCCCGGCCAGTTGCGGGGCGTTCGGTGCAGCGATGGGTGCGGCGATGATCGGCTGCGCCACGGCCGAGGTCATCGGCGCGAGCGCCGTACAGACCGCCACCATCGCGGCCGCGACGACTCCCCGGCCACCGGCCGCCCGGTTCCTCGGATCCGAACGCATATATTCGCCTCCTCTCGCGGCCGGTCACCACCCGCGACCCACCGCCACCTCGCTGTGAGGCTTACCACAACACGGCGATCGCACTGGGTCGACACCGGGTCGGCCTGTCACCCTGAACGCTGATTGCGCGTGGCAGGGACGCTCGGCAGGCGGCCCTTTCCGCCTGCGTGCCACCTCACCACACGCCGGGATCACCCCGCGTAGTAACCGTTTCGCCTGGTACTTCGGCGACCGGCACCCAGAGGATGTGAAATCCGTTGTCCGATTCCCAGCTCCCGCTGTCGCAGAGTCTCATTCCCCGGTCGGTGCGGACCGCGGTCTTCGAGCGGCTGGCCCGGTGGGGCGGCGCCGCCGACGGTGGCGACCGGCACGAACGCTCGGCCTATGCCCTCACCGGTGCCGCAGTCGCGATGTTCGCACTGCTGACCGGCATCGTGCTGATCCTGGCCGGGGCGGCCGCGCACTGGAACGCGGTCGTCGCCGCGATCGTCGCCGTCCTGGCCGCACTGCTGGTCGGCGCGCTGGGCCGGGCACTGGCCACCGCATCGCTGTCCGGTTCGGAAAGCGGGCGCCGGACTCGGATCGGCCGGATCGCGGTGGCCGTGCTCTCCGGGCTGATCGTCGCCGAATTAGCGACCACCGTGCTGATCGGCGGCACCGTCGACCGGGTGCTCGACGACCGGGCTCACCTCGACGCCGAATCCTCGCAGAGCGTGACCACCGCCCGCGATCGGTTCGATCAGGCCGTCACGGAACGAGCCGAGCTCGGGCGGACCATCACCCAGGCCCGGACCGATATGGATCGAGCACTGGTCGTGGCCCGCTGCGAATACAACCCGACCCCGCAGTGCCCGCAGACCGAGATCACCGGGGTCCCGGGCCGCGGCCCCGAATCACAGACCGCCGAGTCCATGCTCGGCGACGCCCGCACCCGATTCGACGCGGCTCAGGCCCGGGTACAACCTCTGGACGAGCGGGTCGCCACCCTCCGGACCGGATTGGACCGGGCTCGGGCCGCGGCCGCGCACACCGGCGATCGCGGCCTCGGTGCGCGCTGGATGGGGATGAACGACTACACCACCGGACATCTCGGCGGGCTGCTGTTGCGGCTGCTGGTCGCCGCGATCTTCGTCGTCGTGGCCCTGCTCCCGCTGTTGTTGCGGAGCTGGCGCGGTGAAACCTCGATCGATCGAGCCGCCGCCGCCCGCGCGGAAGCCGATCGCGCCGAACGAGCCGCCGACACCGCCATCGCCGTCAAACGCGCCCAGGTCCGGGCCGAAACCGGGCAGCTGCACGCCGACCACGAATTGGCCGCGACCCGGCTGGGCCTGCACGCCGATACCGTCATCGACCGCGAACATCAGCGCAAGCGGGTGATCGCCGCGATCGGCGGACTGGAGATCGGAATCAACGAACCACAGCGCCGGGCAGTCGCCGAATTCGAAGATTTGGCGGCACTGCCCCCGGCGAACCCCGAACACCGAGACCCCGGCGAGACGATCGAGGAGACCACCGTGTCATCACCGCGAAATCTGCCCGCACCCCTGACCCCGGGCACCCTCACCTCGGACGCCGACGCCAAAACCGGTGGCGGACTCGAACTTCCGGTGATCGGAACGGTGCCGTTCAGCGGTACCGCCGCGCGCTGGATCCGCCCGCTGGTCCCCGGATTCGTCAACGACGCCATCGATCGGACGATCGATACCGCCACCGCGCCGCTGCGATCGGTGCGACAGGCCTTCGAAGAGGCCGAGGAGATCACCTTCACCGTCAAGCGCACCCGCAAGGTCACGGTGGACACCACCGACACTCACGATCCGGCGATCGCGGCGTCCCACCCGGCTCAGGCGCCGGCGTATCCGCACGATTCGCGGTATTCCGCACTCGCCGGGGAGCACCCCGGACAGTGGTCGGTATCGCCCGGATCGCACCACGACGCCGTGGCTACCCGGGAGGCCGCGGGGCTCACCCGGCCGCCCACCCGTGAACTGCCGCCCGGCGGCGACCGCGACCGGTAATTCGCCGCTCCCGCCGGATGCGGGTTCGCTGGATACACTCGGCCGTGTGCTCCCAGCCGTAGCCGATCAGGCGGCCTCCGCGTCCGGCACCTCCGCGTCTGGCACCTCCGCGCCCGGCACCGGGACGCCGGCCGCGCAGGTCGGCGATTCCGGGCCCGAGACGGTGCCGATCCGGCCGCTGACCTGGCGGGAGCTGGCCGATCTGCCGTTCGCGGTGCTGCAGCGGCAAATTCGGCTGCTGGCCGCCTTCGCCGGTCTGGGCTTCGCCTCCGCGGTGGCCGCCGTCCTCGCGGTCACGGCGCTGACCTCGCTCGCGACCGGCGGCGCCAGCGCCCCGGACGCCTGGGCTGCAGTTCTGACCACCGTGGTCTGCGTCTGGCTGCTGCGCTGGTGGACCACCGGTGTCACGGTCACTATCGGTCTGGCCGTGGTGAACCGGCAGCCGATCGGCGCGCGTGCCGTGCTTGGCCGGCTGCGCGCGGTGCTCCCGCCGCTAGTCGCACATCAACTGGTCGTCACCGGTACTGGCCTGGGACTGTTGATACTCGGATCCCCGCTGATCATTACGCTGATTCCGGCCCTGATCCTGTTGGCGCGGCTGCGCGGGCAGCGGTGGACCGTACCGTCGGTACTGGTCGGCGAATCGGCCCCGTACGCGGGCGCGGTGCTGCGGGCGAAACTCCTGTCCACCGGTCGGGAAATGCCGCTGGCCGGACTGTGGATCGCGCTGCGCCTGGTGCCGGCGCTGTTCATCGCGCCGATAGCGGGTCTGGCCATGCTGCTGTCCGATATTTCCGGAACTCACCGGTGGGCGGTCACCGGACTGCTGTGCGGAGTGGCACTGCTGCTGGCGACCTGCGCGGCCGCGGTGGAGGCGGCGGCGGGTGTGGTGGTGTACATCGACCGCCGATGCCGGCGTGAGGGTTTGGATATTCGTATTCCGGGGGGCTTTCGGGGTTCCGGGGGCTTTCAGGGGGTTGGCCGGTGAACGGTAACGAGAACCCGACGAACCCGCCTCCGATTCCGCGGCTGGGTCCGGCCGCCCAGCACCGAGCGGCCGCCGAATCCGCCGCGGGGCGTGCCGATTTCGACGCCGCGGTCCGGGAGCGGTTCCGCGCGGTGGTACGCGGCCTCGAACAGGGCGGGGTACTGGACGTGCGCCGGTCCCGCCCCCCGC
>JAFMQT010000128.1 GCA_017354515.1 Nocardia sp.
CCGCCGTCGTGGGCCTGGAACTGCAGGCCAAGGCAGGAGTGGTCACCCCGGTCTCGGCGTGTTCGTCGGGATCGGAGGCCATCGCCAACGCATGGCGGATGATCGTCATGGGCGATGCCGACATGGTCGTCACCGGTGGTGTCGAGGGCTACATCTCCGATGTGCCGATCGCCGCGTTCTCGATGATGCGTGCGATGAGCACCCGCAACGACGACCCCAAAGGTGCGTCGCGGCCGTTCGACTCCGATCGTGACGGCTTCGTCTTCGGCGAGGCCGGTGCGCTGATGGTCATCGAGACCGAGGAGCACGCCAAGGCGCGCGGGGCCACCATCCACGCTCGCCTGCTGGGTGCCGGTATCACCTCCGACGGCTTCCACCTGGTCGCCCCGGATCCCAGTGGTGCCGGCGCGGCGCGGGCGATGGATCGCGCCATCCGGACCGCCGGACTGGCCAAGTCCGACATCACCCACATCAACGCGCATGCGACCGCGACGCCGATCGGCGACACCGCGGAAGCGAACGCCATCCACAAGGCCGTGGGAACGCACGCCTCGGTCTACGCGCCCAAGTCCGCCCTGGGCCACTCGATCGGCGCCGTCGGCGCACTCGAGTCGGTGCTCACCGTGCTCAGCATCCGGGACGGCATCGTGCCGCCCACGCTGAACCTGGAGAACCAGGATCCGGAGATCGACCTGGACGTCGTGCACGGTGAAGCACGCCGCCAGGACATCGAGTACGCGATCAACAACTCGTTCGGATTCGGCGGCCACAACGTGGCGCTGACCTTCGGACGGTACTGATCCGCCCCGGCCGGCCGTGAGCCGGCGTCTTCACCGCACCCGGTGAGGCTTTCGCGCACCGTGAAAGCCTCGCCGGGACTTTATTCTTCACAGCCGCGTCGGCCGTCGGCGCATCTGTTCGAGGAGGGCGACGCGATGACCATCCTGGCTCCCGCGCAGACGAACACCACCATCGATCCTCGCGATCCGCTGGGACGTCTGCAGCGCTTCTTCGATCCCGGAACCGTGCTCCCGCTGCACGCCCGTGACAAGTCCGGGGTGCTGGCCGCCGTCGGCGAGGTCGACGGGGTGCGGACCATCGCGTATTGCTCCGATGCCACCGTCATGGGCGGCGCCATGGGTATCGACGGCTGCCGGCACATCGTCGAGGCCATCGACACCGCGATCGAGTCCCGGACCCCGATCGTGGGTATCTGGCATTCCGGCGGGGCCAGGCTGGCCGAGGGCGTGGCGGGCCTGCACGCCGTGGGCACAGTCTTCGAGGCCATGGTCCGCGCGTCCGGACTGATCCCGCAGATCTCGATCGTGGTCGGCTTCGCCGCCGGTGGCGCCGCGTACGGCCCGGCGCTGACCGATGTGGTGATCATGGCCCCCGAGGGGCGGGTCTTCGTTACCGGACCGGATGTGGTCCGCTCGGTCACCGGCGAGGATGTCGATATGGCCACCCTCGGCGGCCCGGATACCCACGGTAAGAAGTCGGGCGTCTGCCATATCGTCGCCGACGATGAGGACGATGCCATGCGTCGCGGCCGCCGCCTGGTGTCGATGGTCGCCGGACAAGGTGAGTTCGACCTGATCGCCGCCGAGTACGGCGATACCGACCTCAAGGCCCTGCTGCCGGCATCCGCGCGGCGCGCGTACGACGTCAAACCGGTCGTGCGCGAACTGCTCGACAGCATCCCCTCCCCCGCGGGCGCCGATGAATCCTCCTTCGAGGAACTGCAGGCCGGATATGCCCGCAGCATCGTCACCGGCCTGGGCCGTCTGGGCGGTCGTACCGTGGGGGTGCTCGCCAATAATCCGTTGCGGATGGGCGGCTGCCTGACCAGCGAATCCGCCGAGAAGGCAGCGCGTTTCGTGCGGCTGTGCAATTCGTTCGGCATCCCCATGGTCGTGATCACCGATGTCCCGGGATATCTGCCGGGTGTCGGGATGGAGTGGGAGGGCGTGGTACGCCGTGGGGCGAAACTGCTGCACGCCTTCGCCGAGGCCCGCGTCCCGCGGGTCACCCTGGTGACCCGCAAGATCTACGGCGGCGCCTATATTGCCATGAACGCCCGCTCCCTCGGCGCCACCGCGGTATACGCCTGGCCCGAATCCGAGGTCGCGGTGATGGGCGCCAAGGCCGCCGTCGGCATCCTGCACAAGAAGACCATCGCCAAGGTCCCTGAACACGAACGTGAGGCGCTGATCGAGCGGCTCACCGCCGAACACGAGGCCGTCGCGGGCGGTGTGGCCCGGGCCGTGGAGATCGGTGTGGTCGACGAGATCATCGATCCGGCCAAGACCCGGTCGACCCTCGCCGCGGCATTGGCCGCCGTACCCGCGGAGGCGAGCCATCTCAAGAACATTCCGCTCTGAGGCTCGGGCGGGATGGGCCGCCCGCGGTAGCTCTGCGGGACCGGATCAGCCGACGTCGCGGCGCAGCCAGGTCACCTCGGCGCCCTCGCCGCCGGTGCGCAGCGGTTCGAGTTCGTCATCCCAGGCGGTGCCCAGGGCACGGTCGATCTCGGCGGAGATATCGGCGGCAGAGCGTCGGCCCTGATCGCGGGCGGACCGGACGATCTCGCGTAATCGCATCTCACCGACCATGACATCGCCGTTGGCGCTCATCGCCCCACACCACAATCCGAGCCCGGGTACGAAGCTGTAGCGCTCACCATCCACCCCTTCGGAGGGATCCTCGGTGATTTCGAAATGCAATACCGGCCAGTCCCGCAAGGCATGAGCAATCCTGCCCGCGGTACCCACCGGACCCACCCAGTCGGTGGTCGCGCGCAATTGCCCATCGACGGCCGGCTGGGCCGTCCAACGCAGTGCGGCGGGAGATTTCAACGTGGACGAGAGCGTCCATTCGATGTGCGGGCACAGCGCGGCCGGTGACGCGTGGATATACACCACTCCACACGCCACATCCGCGAACTGTTCCGATGCGCGCACTTGTACACCTCCAGCCTCGACGTTGGACGTCTTCCCCAACATCCCGTCGAGCGGTGGCGTTGCCTGAGTGTACTCGAGTGCCCGATGTTACGGCTGTTACTTTTCGCCCGTGTCGCGAATCCGCTGGATATCGGCGAGGACCGCATCGCTGAGCGTCGGCCACGCGAAGCGGGCCCAATCGCCGAAATTCTCGTCGCTGAGCGATACACATGCCGCCCCGGCGTCCGGGTCCACCCACAGGAAGGTACCGGACTGACCGAAGTGACCGAAGGTGCGCGCGGAATTGGTCAGCCCGGTCCAGTGCGGTGATTTCCCGTCCCGGATTTCGAATCCCAGACCCCAGTCGTTGGGCCGCTGGGAACCGTATCCGGGCAGTACGCCACCGACACCGGGAAACTGGATTCGGGTGGCCTCGGCGAGCGATTCCGGGGGCAGCAAGGCGGGGTTCAGCAATTCGCCGGCGAAACGCAGGAGATCGCCGACCGTGGAGTGGGCGGCGTGCCCGGCCGATCCGGTGAGTTCGGAGGAATTCATCCCCAGCGGGACGAACACCGCCTCGTGCAGATATTCACCGAACGCGATACCTGTTTCGCGCGTCAGGAATTCGGCCAGCACCTCGAACCCGGAACTCGAATAGATTCGCCGCCGGCCCGGTTCGGCCATGATCACCGGGGAATCGAACGCCAGACCCGAGGTGTGGGCGAGCAGGTGGCGCACCGTGGATCCGATCGGGCCCGCGGGTTGATCCAGTTCGATCGCCCCCTCCTCGATCGCGATCAGAACCGCGTAGGCGGCCAGCAGTTTGGTCACCGACGCCAGCGCGAAGACCCGGTCCAGATCGCCTTCGGTGGCGAGGACTCCGTTCGAATCGGCCACTCCCGCCGCGGAATTGCGAACCGGCCATCGGCGAATCTGCTCCAGTGCGCGCACGAATCCGAGCCTACGAGAGGTGCCCCCTGCGGCACGCACCGGCCCACGGCCTCCCACGGTGCGGCGTCCGCTACCGCGCCACGAGTCGTCGCCCCGTCGATCCGTATTGCCACCAGCGGGAGCCCGTATCGCCAGGAGCGGGAACGGCGTTCAGGTTGTGTTAACTGATTCATGGCTGGTATTTGACCGGCTGGGCGCTCGGATCGCACAGACTGTTCTCCCCGGCCGCGAAGAGAAGGTAGTAGCGCGGATGGTAGCCGTCCCCGAGACACGATCCGACGTCGATGACGAGTACGACGGACCGGATGAACGCGGTCGATTCGGCGATTTCGGCGGGCGCTATGTGCCCGAGGGCCTGATGGCCGCGCTGGCCCAGGTCGACATCGCCCACCGGCACGCCTGGGCCGACCCGGAGTTCCAGCACGAACTGGATCTGCTGTTGCGCGAGCGAATGGGGCGGCCGACGCTGTTGCATCCGGCCCCGCGGCTGGCGAGCACGCTCGGGATCGCGGGCGCCGAGGTCTACCTCAAACGTGAGGATATGGCGCACACCGGATCTCACAAGATCAACAATGCTCTGGGGCAGGGCCTGCTGGCCGTCCGGATGGGTAAAACCCGGATCGTGGCCGAGACCGGCGCCGGACAGCACGGAGTCGCGGTCGCGACCGTATGCGCGATGCTCGGCCTGTCGTGCGTGATCTATATGGGCACCGAGGATATGGCCCGCCAGCACGGCAACGTGGTCCGGATGCGTTTGCTGGGCGCCGACGTCCGGCCCGTGCGGTCCGGCGATCGACGCCTGAAGGCCGCGGTCAGCGAGGCGGTGCGGGATTGGGTGGCACATACCGATTCCACCCATTTCCTGTTCGGCACCGTGACCGGACCCGCTCCGTACCCGCGGATGGTGCGAGATCATCAGAGCCGCATCGGATCCGAGGCGCGGGCGCAGGTGCTCGCCGCCGCGGGCCGGCTGCCCGACTACGTCCTGGCCTGTGTGGGTGGCGGCAGCAATGCCGTCGGAATGTTCCATCCGTTCATCGGCGACCCGGACGTTCGGTTGATCGGGGTGGAGGCCGGTGGACGCGGACTGGGCACCGGTGCGCACGCGGCCACCCTGAGCGCCGGATCGCCCGGTGAGCTGGACGGGTCGTTCAGCTATGTGCTGCAGGATCCGGACGGGCAGATCACCCGCACGCACAGCATCGCCGCAGGCCTGGACTATCCCGGTGTCGGACCGGAGTTGAGCTACCTCAAAGATGTCGGTCGGATCGAGCACACCACCGCCACCGATGCGCAGGCGCTGCGCGGCCTTCGCACGCTGTGCCGCACCGAGGGCATCATCACCGCCCTCGAATCGGCGCACGCCGTCGGCGCGCTGCTCGATCTGGCCGAGCGCGGGGCGATTCGCGAGAACGCCGTGATCCTGGTCTGCCTGTCCGGTCGCGGGGACAAGGATCTGGCCATCGCCGCCGACCTGCTGGACATCGACTCCGATCCCCGTCTCACTCGATGAGCGACGTCGCCTTCTGGAACAGCTCGAGGGTGATGCCGTGCAGCAGATCGCCGGTCTGTTTCGGCGCCTTGCCGGCGAAGGCCCGGGCATAGGTGCCCTCCAGCACGATGCCGAGTTTGAAGCAGGCGAGCACCGTGTACCAGGACGCGTGGCTGACATCGCGGTCGGAGAACTTCGCGTAGTGGGCGATCATGTCCTCGGGAGTCGGCAGGCCGCCGACGGTGCCCAATTTGCCGAACAGCGCAGCACCCGTGGTACCCGGATCGAACCGGGTCGCGATCTGCCAACCCAGATCCAGTAGCGGATCGCCGATGGTGGACATCTCCCAGTCGACCAACGCCGCCACCTGCGGACCGTCGTAGGAGAACATGATGTTGGCCAGGTGGCAGTCGCCGTGCAGGATTCCCGGCGTCCACTCGGCGGGCCGGTTGCGCTCGAGCCAGTCACCGACCTGCCGCACTCCGGGGATCTGCGGACCCGGATAGCCCTCATGCGCGCCGTAGGACTCGAGTTCACCGAGCCAGCGCGGCACCTGCCGCTCCAGGAAACCGGCCGGCTTACCGTAGTCGGACAGGCCCAGCGCCTGATAGTCCAGCGATCCGAGCCGGGCGATCGCCTCCACCGCGGACAGACCCATCTGCCGGCGGATCTCGGGATCACCGGCATGTAGTTCGGGTAGTTCGGTCTGCGGGTTGAAGCCGGTGATCGGCTCCATCAGATAGAACACCGCGCCGATCAGGGCTTCGTCATCGCACGCCGCGATGACCCGCGGGGCCCGGACTCCGGTGCCGTCGAGGGCGCCGAGGATGCGGGATTCGCGGCGGATGACGTCATTGCTCTTGGGGCGCAAGAACTTCGGTCCGCGGCGCAACACATAGTCACGGCCGCCGCGAGCGAATCGCAACATGATGTTCTGGGTGCCGCCACCCAGCGGCGCCACCTGCTCGAAGTCACCGCGGGGCAGGCCCTGCCCATCCATCCATTCGCCCACGATCGCGAAATCCACGACGTCACGATCCACCTCGGCCGGTTGCACCACAGACATGGCTCACATTCTGCACCACGACCCGCCAGCAACTGAAGGCACATGCCATCACAGTCCGATCCGGGGCGCGGATTACGGTGATCCGCATGAGCGCGCCCCGGTCACGGCGATCCGGCCGGACCACCTCCGACCAGCAGATGCCAGTGCGCACGCTGCTGATCGACAACTACGACTCGTTCACCTACAACCTCTTCCAGTTACTCGGCGCGGTGAACGGGCTCGCCCCCACGGTGATTCGCAACGACGAGGCCGGCTGCCTCGACGAATTGAGACTCGAGCGGTTCGACAACATCGTGATCTCGCCCGGCCCCGGCCGGCCCGACATCGAGCGGGATTTCGGAATATCCCGGCTGATCGTGGAGCGGGCCGAGATTCCGGTGCTCGGGGTATGCCTCGGACATCAGGGCATCGTGATCGCGGCCGGCGGGCGGGTTGTCACCGCACCGGCACCCCGGCACGGATATCCGGACCTGATCAGCCACGACGCGACCGACCTGTTCGCGGGCCTGCCCGACCGATTCCGAGCCGTGCGCTATCACTCGCTGTGCGCCGCGCAGCCGCTGCCCGCGGCGCTGGAGGTGACCGCCCATTCACCGGACGGGGTGGTGATGGGGGTGCGGCATCGGTCCCGGCCGCAGTGGGGAGTCCAATTCCACCCCGAGTCGGTGTCCAGTGAGTGCGGGAGTGAACTGCTGCGCAATTTCGCACGGCTGACCGAGCTGTGGTGGTCCGAGCGACCGGGCGGCCCCCATCTTCCGGCCAACCCGGGCTCCACCGAGCCGGCGACGAAACCACCTCGGCGACACCGTGATACGACACCGACCACGCTGACCGTCCGGCACGAGGTGATCGAACGCGCTGTCGACACCGAGACCGTGTACGTGCGGCTGTACCGGAATTCACCGGACGCGTTCTGGCTCGACAGCACGCACGCCGAGCCGGGCCTGGATCGGTTCTCCTTCCTCGGCGATGCGGCGGGACCACTGGCGGAGGTGGTGCGGTACCGGGTCGGCCAGGGTTGTGTGGTCGAGGATCGGTCCGGTACCCGGATCGAATCGCGCCCGATCCTGGACTATCTGTCGGCACAGCTGCGCGATCACAACATCGAATTCCCCGATGTGCCCTTCGATTTCACGGGCGGCTATGTCGGCTACCTGGGGTACGAGATGAAGGCGGACTGCGGTGCGCCGCCGGCCGTACACCGGTCGCCGTACCCGGATGCCCAATGGATTTTCGCCGATCGGTTCATCGTCGTCGATCACGTGGCCGGGCGCACCCACCTGATCGCACTCGGCACCGCCGCGCATCGTGGTGAGTGCGAGCGCTGGCTGAGCACGACCCGATCAGCACTGTCGGAGATTCCCGAACATCGACGGCCACAACCACTTCCACTGTCCACCGAGCCGGTCAGGGTAGTGAATCTGCGCGGTCGCGACCGCTATCTCGCCGATATCGCCGCCATCGATGCCGCACTGCGGGCGGGTGAGACCTACGAGGTGAACCTGACCGACACCGTCGTGCTGCCCGCGGACGCCGACGGCTTGGCGGTGTATCGCGCCCTGCGCCGCGGCAATCCGGCGCCGTACGCGGCCTATCTGCGCTTCGGCGACTGCCGGATCGCCTGTTCCTCACCGGAACGGTTCTTGAAGCTGGACCGGGCCGGTGTCGTGGAGTCCAAACCGATCAAGGGCACCGCCGGCCGCGGGCGAACGCCCACCGCCGACGCGCGGATCCGCCGGAAACTGGAATCGGATCCCAAAACTCGCGCCGAGAATCTGATGATCGTGGATCTGCTGCGCAACGATCTGGGCCGGATCTGCGAACTCGGCAGTGTCCACGTGCCCGAGCTGATGGTCACCGAAACCTACGCCACGCTGCATCAACTGGTGAGCACCGTCCGCGGGCGACTGCGGGCCGAGCTGGACGCCGTCGACTGTCTGCGCGCGTGTTTTCCGGGCGGTTCGATGACCGGCGCACCCAAGGCTCGCACCATGGAGATCATCGGTGAACTGGAGACCGGCGCGCGCGGAATCTATTCGGGCACCATCGGATTCCTCGGACTCGGCGGAACGGCGGATCTCAATATCGTGATCCGCACCGCGGTCGGCGACGGTACCGGCTGGCGGATCGGGGCCGGCGGCGCCGTGGTGCTCGACTCCGACGCCGAGGCCGAATTCGAGGAGATGACGCTCAAGGCGGCCGCCGCCGCGCGCGCCGTCGTCTCCGCCGCTACCGCGACCGCCACCACGGACGTGGCGGCTCCGGCTCCGGCGGCGGTTCCGGCGCCCGGCCGGTGAGCCGTCCCAGCATGGATATCCCGGGCAACTTGGAGAGGCGATCGAACACGTCCTCCCCCATCGTGATCACCGCCTCGAGGCGCGGCAACAGATGGTCGTAGGCGCGCAGCGCCGGATCGGCCAGCGCCAGCGTCCGATCCAACCGGTCGATGGTCGAATTCAGCCGGTCGATCGCGACCGCCAGATTCTCGACCAGGTCCGGAAGCTGGGCCGCGAACTGCACCGATGCCGGTGGCAATCGAACCGCGGTGTCGAAGGCCGCGCCGGCGGTGAGCTGGGCGGCATCAATGGCCTGGCCGGCCGCTGTTTGCGCGGCCTGCGCGGCCGCCTGGGCCGCGGCCAGGACGTCGGACGGACCTGGCACTCGGGTATTGGCGGGGTTGCGCCCACTGTCACCCTTGGGGTTCGTCATGGTCCCACTGTGCCGCAACCCACCGGTTACCGGAAGCTCCCGGCCGAGGCCGGAATTCGTGTCGGAGCCGCCTGGCATAGTCGACGATGATGACGACCACTCCGCCCGCAACCGCCGGAAGGGCCACACCGGTGCCGACTTCACTTCTGTCGGTGCTGATTTCGTGGCGTTCCCTGGGAGAGCTGGACGCGTGCGCGCTGCTGCTGGACGCGACCGGGCAGGTCCGGTCCGAGCATGATCTGGTGTATTTCGACACGCCCCGCCACCCCTCACAGGCGGTCACCATCGATCAGGATCCCGAACCCGGTACCGCACGGTTATCGGTATCGCTGCCGCGCACCGAGGCCGATATCACCCGAATCCTGATCGCCGGTTCCGGAACCGAGGCCGATCTGGGCGCATATCCCGGTCTCACGCTCGCGGTGCGGGACGATCAAGGGCTCATCGCGCGGGCCGATATCGCTGCCGAACCCGGGAGCCGGGCCGCGGTGTTCGGGGAATTCCGGCATACCGACGGTCGCTGGTGGTTCCTCGCCGGATACGGCAGGTGGTCCGCGATCGCACGGCTGTTCACCAAATACGGGGCCGATCCGGATCGAATATCGCTGCGGTGCGGCCGAACTCCCGCACCGCCACCACCTCGCGATCCCGGGCGCGCCGACTGGCATCCCGCGCCCGGTGCGCCCGGCGTGCTGCGCTGGTGGGACGGCCGGCAG
>JAFMQT010000452.1 GCA_017354515.1 Nocardia sp.
CCCAGGTGCCGACCCCGACCTTCTCCACCGACATCACCAGATCGGGCAGGGCCGCGCGCAGCGCCCGCACCGCCGGCTGCGGATCGAAGGTGTGCACCGCGATCGGCTCCCAATTCGAGATATCGACGTGCACCGCCCCGTTCGAGCAGATCGCCTGGCCCTGTTCGAGCCCGAGTTCCTCCATCACCAATCGGGTGGCCAGCAGGGTGCGGCCGGTGGTGATCACCACGTGCGCACCGGCCTCGACCGCGGCACGGATCGCGGCGCGCACCCTCGGGCGCATCGACGCGCCGGGGTGCAGAATCGTTCCATCCACATCCAGAGCAATCAAGCCGGGACTGTCCACCGGGACATTCTGGCCCATGGCGAATGCACGGCTACACCCCACCGGGACCGGCAGCGGTGTCATCACTCAGGTACGGGCGAGTAGCTTACGCTTCCACCACGGCCGCACATCGGCGCCGGAGTGGACCGCCTCCGGGCGGCGATGACACACCAGCCGGTCGAAATCGGCGGCATCGGCGGCCGGGTTCCCGAGACGCCCGGCGTTGAAGTCGTCGACCAACTGCCGCACCGTCTGCTGAGCGCAGGATTTATTGGTACCGATGAATCCGGTCGGTCCGCGCTTGATCCAGCCGGTGACATAGGTGCGTGGCACCACCGCGCCCGCCGGCGCATCCAGTACCCGGCCCGAATCGTTGGGAATCACACCGGCCCGGTTGTCGAACGGGACGCCGGGTACTGCCACACCCCGGTATCCCACCGAGGTGAGAACCAGTGCGGTGTCCAGGGTTTCGGTGTCCTCGGTGGCCACAGCACGCGCGACGCCGTTGTCGTCGGCGGTGAGTTCGTTGCGCACCACGTCGATTCCGGTCACCCGGTCCGTGCCGGTCAGCGCGACCGGCGAGGACAGATAGCGCAACACGATCCGTCTGCGCCCGCCCACCGGGCGGTCGGCGACCCGGCGCAGCAGACTCAGTTTGTCTGCGACCGATTGCGGCATATCCGAAGTCGTTTCCGGCACATCGCCTTCGACGACGATATCGACATCCGAGCCGAGCAGACCGACGAATTCCGGTACGGTGAAGGCGGATTCGGCGGGACCGCGACGACCGACGATCACCACCTCTTCGATCGCGCTGCGCCGCAATGCTCCCAGTGCGCGCGGCGAGATCTCGGTATCGGCAAGCTGTTCCGGATCGATGGTCAGAATCCGGGCCACATCCAGCGCGACGTTGCCGTTGCCGACGATCACCACGCGGCGCCCCGACAGATCGAAGTCGCGGTCGGCGTAATCGGGGTGGCCGTTGTACCAGGCCACGAATTCGGTCGCCGAGACGTTTCCTGGGAGGCCCTCGCCCGGAATATCGAGTTTGCGATCGCTGGACGCACCGACGGCGTAGATCACGGCATGGAAGTGATCGAGCAGTTCGGCGTGCGAGATATCTTTCCCCACAGTGAGATTCAGATACGATCCGAATCCCGGTTGGGCGGAGATGACATCGAACAGCCGGGCTACCTCGCGGGTGCGGGTGTGATCGGGGGCCACGCCGTAGCGGGCCAGACCATATGGCCGCGGCAGCCGGTCGATGACCGTCACCGCGACATCGGGCTGGGTCAGCAGTTCATCGGCCGCGTACATCGCCGACGGGCCCGAGCCCACGATCGCGACCCGCAGCGGTCCGCGATCGGCCTCGACCACCGCCGCGGGAACCGGCTTGGCCAGCACCGCACGCGGGCGGACCTGCCGGTAGAAGTCGGCGTTGATCTCGATGAACGGCTGCTGCTCGGCGGTCAGCTTGGTCGTCGAGGTGATCGCGTCCACCGGGCAGGCGGTGGCGCACGCGCCACAGTCCACACAGGCGGCCGGATCCACGTACAGCATTTCCGCGGACAGGAAATCGGGCTCGTCCGGGGTCGGATGGATGCAGTTGACCGGGCACGCGTAGACGCACGAGGCGTCACTGCAGCACGACTGCGTGACTACATACGGCACTGGAGGATTATCCCTTTCAGGCGGCTACCCGTTCAGGCGGCCTTGCGGTTCACGCGCATCGGTTCGGACCGGTACCGGCTCATCGGGCCGTCGATACCCAGCAGCTTCCAAACCCGCTTGGACACCGGGTTGAGCAGACCCAGATCCCGGGCCAGGGCACGCACGTCGACGAAATAGTCGGCAAAGGTCTGCTTGGCCTCGGCGGAACCGTAGAACAGTTCCTTCCGGACCTCGTCGGGAATGTCGAACTCGTCGAAGAATGCCTGCGGCGGCGTCGCGATGGAGCGGCCGAGTACCCACATGATCACCGGCATGAGCACCGACAGCACGAACTTGCCCGCCTCGCCGCTCTCGGGGACGTGCTGTTTCAGGTACTCGTGCGCGAAGGAGATGTGGCGAGCTTCCTCGGCCACGTGAATGGACATCACCCCGCGCATGATCGGGTGCACCGACTCCCCCGAACGCAGAATGTCCTTCTGGATGTGGTCGATCGGCTCCTCGCCGGCCAGCACCGCCATGAAGAAGAAGTTGGGGAACAGCGCGGCGATCGGGGCGCCCAGATAGCGAAGCTTACGCACCATCGGCCCCATACCCGAGACGTCGATGCCGATGCGGTTCACCATCTCCTGGAACATCAGGGTGTGGTTGTGCTCTTCGATCATCTCGTGCGAGCAGTACCGGAACTCCGGCGAACCGTTGGGCAGCCCGAAATTGTGCAGCGCCATACCGCTGATCAGGATGGTCTCGAACTGCAGGCCCACCTTGGCCACGTTGGCCTGGCGGTACTTGCCGATAGCGATCTGCTGCTCCTTGGGCAGCGCCTTGTACCAGGGGTGACGACCGAGCGGATCGGCCGACTCGGGCAGAATCCAGCGATCCTCGCCCGCATCGGGCGCGAAGTCGGGGTTATCCCAATCGATATCGGTGAACGGGTCGAAGTGCTTGTTGACCGAGCCCTGAGACAACAGATAGAGCTTCTGCGCGTACTCCATGGCCTGCGCCAGGACCGGGTCGGTCTCGGCGGGCACTGATTCAAAGTTTGACGTCACGGCAGCAGACATCGTCGTCACAGCCTCTCACTCGTCCTCGTTAACTGTTCCCAATCGTCACACCTAGTTCCGTCCAGTGCAACACTACCCACCGGTAGTACTGGACACGATCCGGCCAATATTCGGCTCGCTCCGAATAACAGCAGGTAGATACCATTTCGATCGGGATGAAAAAGACATTACTCGGGCTTTCTGTGTGGGGCATCACAGGTTGACTTCTCATCTGAGAAGCCGCGACATCGGCCGGCCGCCCACCGGCCACGAAAAGCCACCGCCGCGCCCCGGATCATCCGGTGGCGCGGCGGTGGAACTCCCGAATCTGTCCTGGTCAGCTGATCAAGGGTGGGGGTGCTGGGTTCCGGCGGCCATCGACTGCGCACCGGCATCGTCGGCGACCACCGCGGTGGCCGCGAACAGCGCACCCCCCGCGGCCGCGGCGAGAGTCACCACCACCCGCGAGACGCGGCGGCGCAGGGACGCGCGCGGCGCCGGCTCTTCGTCGGCCTGGGCCGCACACTCGCCCGCCACCCGGGTTGACAGGTCCTGCGGGTCGGGAAACGACCGGGTAACCGGTTCGACGGCACCGGCGGAATCGGCGGGGCCCGATTCCGCCGTAACCGATGCGCTGGCCTCGGGCATCGAGTCCAACGGCACCGCCGCCCGTTCGGCCACGGCGACGGCGGCACGCTGTCCGCTCTCCAGCGAGACCGATGCACGCCGGCCGGCCTGCAGCGATCCCAGCCCTTCCAGGGATCCCAGGAAAGCGGCCGATTCGAGCACCGCGAACGGTTCGCTGTCCCCGATGGGATCGAGCAGTACGGTCGACGCCGATACCGCCGACGTCCGGGCCGCGATATGCGCGTCAGGCTCGATCGGCACCTCCGGCAACGATGTCCGGGGATGTTGCGGCGCCATTCCGATTCGCGGCCTGAACGGA
>JAFMQT010000453.1 GCA_017354515.1 Nocardia sp.
ACCGACTGTGATCCAGATGGACCGCGGGCAGGACTCCGGTCAGCGTCAGGACCCGTTCGATCGGTGCCGGACCGGCGATCACGCGCAGTTTCACACCGGCGGCGCGGCAGGTGGCTTCGGCGGTCCCCAATGCTACGGCCGCCCGGATACTCAGGAAACCGACTTCGCGCAGATCCACGATCACCGTTTCGCGTGCCAGCTGGGCGGCGTGACCGAGAGCGAAGGACAGAGATTCGAGTGAGGTGATGTCCACCTCTCCCGCGACCCGCACCCGGATCTGCGCGATGCCGATCGGTGTACCGGAATTCCTGGCGGCGGTGGTGTCCACGGCCGAGGGCGAACGTGTGGCGGGATGCGTGATGACTGCGATGGTAGACATGACAACCTCCTGGGGTGACCAGGGATCGGGCTGTTGTCTCAACCTGTGGCCCAGTATGCCACCGGGACCCGGCCGATGGCTACGGCCCGGTCCCGGGGCGATGCTCGCGCGGCGGTCAATCGCGACCGCTCTGGTGGGCGCGCTGTCGCTCTTCGTCGGCTGCGGCCTTACCGCGTTCGCGTTCGGCCTCCGCTTCCTTGGCGGCCGCCTCGCGCTGGGCCTGCGACCGATCCTGCTGGGCCCGGCCCTCACGCCGCAGCGCCTCATCGCCCGCGGCAGCGCCGGCGACCTCCTTGACTTTTCCCTTGACCGATTCGGTGAGGCCTTCCAAACCCTCACGGACAGTGCTCTTTTCGTGTTCGGTCACGGTTCGCCTCCTTGTTGTGCGTTCGGCGGACTGCGGTGGTGCTACCCGGTCGCGGCCTTCCGAAACGGGCCCCGGCGCACGATGCAAGCTCGCCGGATCTCTTTTACGGTGGATGTCAGTGGGTACTCCACGGCAATCGGCCTCACGCATAGACGAGAGGATTTCGAATGACGTATGAACCGATCGATCACCCGATCCGTTCGCGGCACGGCCCCAACAGCTACGACAACATCGAGCCATGGTTCGACAAACTGGCCGGATTCGATGTCGAGGACCCCCATCGTGAAGCGACCCGCGAGGAGATCATCGAGCTGTGCCTGCCGCTGGCAGAACACATCGCACGCCGCTTCAGCGGTCGCGGCGAGAACTACGAGGACCTGCAGCAGGTCGCCCGGCTCGGCTTGGTCCTGGCGGTCGACCGCTACGACCCCGAGCGCGGGAGCTCGTTCCTGTCCTTCGCCGTCCCCACCGTCATGGGTGAGGTCCGCCGCTACTTCCGGGACGGCACCTGGGCGGCGCGGGTGCCACGCCGGCTCAAGGAACTGCGGCTACGGCTGGGCCCGGCAACCGAACGCCTCGCCCAGCGACTGGGCCGGATGCCCAGCGCGCGGGAACTGGCGGACGAACTGGGCACCGAGATGGTCGAGATCACCCAGGCCATGGTCGCCGCCAACGCCTACCGCTCGGGTTCGCTCGATCAACTCACCGCCGACGACGAGGCCGACACCTACCCGGTCGCGGCCCGGCTGGGCACCGAAGAACCCTGCTACGAACTGACCGAGAACGCGATGGCCGTGCGCCCGCTGCTCGCCGAACTACACACCCGCGAGCGCCGCATTCTGACCATGCGTTTCTTCGAGTCCAAAACCCAGTCGCAGATCGCCGACGCGATGGACATCTCCCAGATGCAGGTGTCGAGGATTCTGATGCGCACCCTGCGCCGGCTTCGCGAACGAGCCCTGGCCGACTGAGCCGTTGCCCCTGAACCCGCCGCACGCGGCCGACAAGTGCACCGTCCGATCCGCGATGGCCGGTGTGCGGGAAAACCTGTGCCGCCGAGCCGTTTACCGGCGGATCCGCCGGGTATAGCGGCCGAGAGAACGGGACATCCCCGCGGTGGGGTGGTTCCCGGTGTCTCGACGATGTTCACCGACTCCGAAAGGGAGGTCGCATCATGCCCGCATCGATTACCAGCCCACTCGACCAGGAGTCCGCCCGCATCGCGGGAGAGGCATTACAAGCCACCGTCGTTGACCTGATCGACTTGACCCTGGTTGGCAAGCAGGCGCATTGGAACGTGATCGGCCCGCACTTCCGTTCGGTGCACTTGGCGCTGGACGAACTGGTCACCGCCGCACGCGAATTCACCGATCTGGCCGCCGAGCGCGCCACCTCGATCGCGGTCGGCCCGGATGGGCGGGCGGCCACCGTCGCCCAATTCTCGCCGCTGGCCGAATTTCCCTCCGGATGGCGGCGCGACACCGATGTCATCGACGCCATGGTCGACGCGCTGGCCACGCTCGTGGCCCGGCTGCGCGAGCGGATCGAGGCGACCGACAAGGCCGACCAGGTCACCCAGGACCTGTTGATCGATATCGCCGGTCGGCTCGAGCAACTGCACTGGATGTGGCAGGCGCAGCAGCAGTGAACTGATCCCGTGTGCGAATAACCTGACCCCGCGTGCGTAATCGCCTGCACCAGCCCGCTATCGGTGCAGGCGTTGCCACCACGGGTGACCGATCCACGTGGCCGTGAACAGCACCGCGAAACCCGCCCCGGCGACCGTCGCGGCCGTCGCCCCGGCGACCGTATCGAAGATCAGCACCGCCACCCCGGTCAGGGCCAGCCCGAGCAACATCAGCCCGGCCAGGGCGAAATGATGGGCGGTGCGCACCACCCGATCCAGGCGATGGCGCCGGAACAGCAGCCGATGCGAGGCCACCGGCGCGGTCAGCAGCACCGTCGCCGCGATCGATGCCACCACCACGGTCAGATACACATCGCGCATCACCGCCGGCACCTCCTGAAAACGCGCCTGGAACGGCAGCGTGAGCAAGAAGCCGGTCAGCAGCTGCACACCGGTCTGCACCACACGCAGCTCCTGCAACAGGCCGCTGAGATTGCGATCGAGCCGCTCGGCCTCGGTCTCCGACCGCCGCGCCGCATAGGTGGTACCGGGACGACTGCTCATATCCGATCGACCTCCTTTCCGGGCGGGCCCGTGCGCTGCGGATACCCCGGATCGGCTGGTATACACCACCGGCCCGGCATACGAAAATCGAAGCGGGGCAGGTGAATAGGCAGATCAGATGGGGGTAGCGCGATCGATGTGGTGCAAAAACGCCGCCACCGTTGAATGTTCCCGATATCGAGTATTCAGGAGGATCCCATCATGGCTGATCCCAAGAACCCCGGACAGTTCGGAAACCGTTCCGACACCGAGGAACAGGCGCGTAAGGGCGGTCAGGCCAGCACCGGCAGCTTCGGTGAACCCAATTCCGCCGACCCGCGCCGGGCCGGGCGCCGCGGCGCCGAAGAACAGTCGACCGAGGCCAAGATCAAGGGTGGTGAGCACAGCCACAGCGGTCGATGACCGAGGAAAATCGATGCCGGATGGGAAAACCCCATCCGGCATCTCTTATCGTCGGCATTGTCTATGGTCGGCATTGTCGTTCGCGACCGTTACGCATACGGCGGATACGGGATCCCGGGCCACTGATCGCCCTCACCCTCATCGGCGCTCACCCCCGGATGGACATCGAAGTCGCTGACGCGCAGCATCTTTCCGCTCACCCCTTCGAGTTCGTCCAGCAGCTGATGGGACAAAAGCGCACTGCTCGAGTGCTCCGGCGAATCCTTCAGCGTGCACAGTCCTGCTGGTGGTGACGCATCTCGGCAACGGGCGACCCGCGATCTGCTGGCATTCGTCCCAGCTTCTCGCGGGCATGGAAATCCTCGAGCAGAGTCGGACCCCGCTCGCCTGCCGTGACCGAATCATCGGTGTTGTGTACCGGGACGCCCTGCTGGGTGGTCATCTCACCGCGGCCGCGGTCGAGGCGGTATCGGTCCAGTTGCCGCTGCTTCGTATCGTCGGTATCGGATTCGTCGCGCATACTCCGGCTCCTGCCTGTCGACTCGCGAAGTCATCGGACGGTGTCGCCGTACCCCCGACCCACGGCCCGAAACGGTGCCCGCGCGCGATCATCGACCCGAACCGCCGACGTT
>JAFMQT010000129.1 GCA_017354515.1 Nocardia sp.
GCGGGTGCTGCCCGAACCGGTGAAACCGGCGTTCCGGTCGGTGGACCTGACCGGTTCGGCGGATCCGGCCCCGGATCTCGAGCGGCTGCGACAGGACAAGAGCCATCAGCGCATGGAAGTCGAGGCCGGTGAGGTCATCGATATCACCCTGACCCAGCTGCCCGGCGGCAACCACCGCCTGCACGTCGATGTCGACATGCTCGCCGGCGATGCGCAGAGTTATCGGCGCATCCTCGACGATCTGGCCGAACTCTACGACACCGATGCCGAACTCGACAATCCGATCGGCTACACCTTCCGCGAATATCTGGCGGCCAAAGAGGCTGCGGCGACGGATAATTCGGCCGCCGAAGCGTGGTGGGCCGAGCGGCTGGAACAGCTGCCCGACATTCCGGCGTTACCGGTTCTCGCCGAGGCCGAGCGCACCGACCCCGCCCGCAGTATCCGGCTACATCACTGGTTCGCTCCGGAGGCCAAGGCCCAGCTCAACAAGCTGGCACACGGGCACGGGGTGACCCCCGCGGTCACCCTGGCCACGGTGTTCTCCGAGGTGGTCGCGCGCTGGTCGGCGCAGCAGCGTTTCCTGCTGAACGTTCCGCTCTTCGACCGTGAACCCCTCCACGACGACATCGATCGCGTGGTCGGCGACTTCACCAATTCGGTGCTGGTCGACATCGACGCCACCCGGACCGAATCCGCACTCGACCGCGCCAAACGCCTGCAGCGCGAATTACACACCTGTGCTGTGCATTCCACCTATGAGGGCCTGGATGTACTGCGCGATCTGGGCCGGGTGCGCGGCGCCCCGGTCACCCCGTCGGTGGTGTTCACCTCCGGTCTCGATCTCGGGGAGCTGTTCTCCGACAGCGTGACCCGGTTGTTCGGCGAACCGGTGTGGATCATCTCCCAGGGGCCGCAGGTGGATCTCGACGCTCAGGCGGTCGATCTGGCCGGGGGACTGCTGGTGAATTGGGATGCCCGCCGAGATGCCATGCCCGAGGGCGTGATCGAGCAGATGTTCGCCGAATTCTGCCGTCTGCTCCAGGGGTTGGTCGACTCCGACGCCGATTGGAATTCCCCGCTGACCATCGCGCTGCCCGAGTCGCAGCGCAAGGTGCGCGAGCGGGTCAACGCTACCGCGACCGAACTCGGGCATCGCACCCTGCACGGGGCGTTCTTCCAGCAGGCCGATGACAACCCTGAGCGTCCCGCGTTGCTGGCGCGCGACGGCGTGAGCATCGGCTACGGCGACTTGTCGCGGCAGTCACTGTCGGTGGCCCGGGCCCTGACCGAAGCCGGTGTGCGACCTGGGGATTCGGTGGCAGTGGTGGTGGCCAAGGGGTATCGGCAGATTCCGGCGGTGCTGGGTGTGCTGGCCGCCGGGGCCACCTATGTGCCGATCGGTATCGGGCAGCCCGCCGCCCGCCGCGACCGCATCCTCGCCGGCTCCGGCGCCACCGTCGCGCTGGTGGACGTGGACGCCGAACTCCCCGCGGGGGTCACCGCGATCGCGCTGGAATCCGCCCTGACCGGACCCGGACTCGACCGCCCGCACGTTCCCGGCCCGGACAGCACCGCCTACGTTCTGTTCACCTCCGGTTCCACCGGCGAGCCCAAGGGTGTGGAGGTCAGCCATCGGGCCGCCACCAATACCATCGACGCGCTGGCGGTGCGGTTCGGTATGGGACCTCAGGATCGGCTGCTGGGGCTGTCGGCACTGGAATTCGACCTGTCGGTGTACGACATCTTCGCCCCGCTCGCGGTGGGTGGCGCACTGGTCTGCGTGGACGGTGAGATCGAGCGGGACGCGCAGGCCTGGACGGACCTGATCGCCGCATACGGTGTGACGGTTCTCAATTGCGCGCCCGGTCTGATCGGCATGCTGCTCGATACCGCCGACGCGGCCGCGCTCGGATCGCTGCGGCTGGTCGTCACCGGCGGCGACCGGGTCGGCGCGGAGCTCGGCCATCGGCTGCGTGACCTGGTCCCAGGTCTGCGGTTCGCGGGGTTGGGCGGGGCCACCGAGGCGGCCATCCACTCCACGGTCTGCGAGGTCGACGACGATTTTCCGGTCGCCTGGACCAGCGTGCCCTACGGCACCCCGCTGGCGAATGTGCGGATGCGGGTGGTCAACGAGCGCGGCGAGGACTGCCCGGACTGGGTGATCGGCGAATTGTGGCTCGGCGGAACCAGTATCGCCGACGGTTACCGCGGCGATCCGGAGCGGACCGCGCAACGGTTCGTCGAATACGACGGCGTCCGCTGGTACCGCACCGGTGACCTGGCCCGCTACCTTCCCGACGGCACCGTCGACTTCCTCGGCCGCGCCGACCATCAGGTCAAGATCCGCGGCTACCGCGTCGAACTCGGCGAGGTCGAGGCCGCGCTGACCACACTGGACTCGGTCGGGCAGGCGGTCGCGGTGGTGACCGGCGGCGGCCGCCTGGTCGCGGCGGTGAGCCGCACCGGCGACACCAGTGATCTGCGCGCTGCGCTGGCGGATCTGCTTCCGCCGCATATGATTCCCGAACATATCGAAATCCTGCAGACGGTTCCGCTGACCGGCAACGGCAAACTCGACCGGGCAGCGATCACCCGGCTGCTGGACGCCGGCACCCCGGTAGTGCAGGCCTACGTGCCACCGGCGAACGCGGTGGAGGCCGCACTGGCCTATATCGCCGAGCAGATCCTCGGCATCGAATCGGTCGGGGTGGAATCGGATTTCTTCGATATCGGCGGCAATTCCATTCTGGCCACGACCTTCACCGCGCAGGTGCGCGGACTGCTGGCGGTCGAGAAATTCGGCGTCACCGATATTTTCACGGCGCGCACGGTGCGCGGGATCGGCGCCGAGCTGATCGGGCGGGACTCCGGGCAACTGGACCGGGTGGCGCGGATCCTGCTCGAACTGGCCGGGATCGAGGTTCCCGATCCGGCACTCGCCGGGCCCGGCTGAGGCATTTCCCGACCGAATTTCCGTTGTAGACAGATTGGTTCGTCAGATGCGTTCGCTGGAAGACCTGCAGGCAGCGATGGCGGCTCGGCTCGCCGCCGAGGGCCTGGCTGCCGCACCGGCGGCTGCGGCCCGCCGGGATCGGCAGCGGGCACCGCTGTCGTCCGGGCAGCGGTATGTGTGGGCGCATCAGCAGATCTCGCCCGGCAGCACCGCCTACAACCTGTGCCTGGCACTGACCTTCCGGGGAGCGGTCGACGCCGATGCTCTGAGCGAGGCCTATCGGGCGCTGGTCCAGCGGCACGAGGTGCTGCGCACCACCTATCACCTCGACGAGAACGGCGAGCCCTATCAGCACATCCATCAGGATCTGCCGCCCCGGCTGTGGCAGGTGGATCTGTCCCCGGACGACCCCGACGCCGCGCGCGCCCGCTTACGGCACCTGATCGACACTGCGGCACGCGAACCGTTCGATCTGGCCGCGGAATCCTCGCTACGGGTCACCTTCGTGCGAGTGCGCCGCGACGAACTGGTCGCGGTGATGGTGATCCAGCACATCGCCTGGGACGGTATGACCCTGTCGGCGCTCTCGCGCGATGTGGAGCGGTTCTATCAGCAGGCCCGCACCGGAACGATCACCGTGGACCCACTGAGACGTCAGGTCGCCGACTTCGCCGAATGGGAAGCCGATCGCTACGCCGCCGGCGACCACAGCGCCGATATCGAGTTCTGGCAGCGTCGATTCGACGGTGAATTGCCCGAACTGCACCTGCCCTACGATCGGCGCCCGGTGACCGTGACCGAGGCGGGCCGGCGCTCGGACCGCCTGCTCACCGCCGCCGCGGACGCCGCCCTGCGCCGGCTCACCGCGCAGCTGCGCAGCACGCCGTTCTCGGTGTTCCTCGCCGCGTATTACCTGGCGTTGCGTCAGCTCACCGGCGATCGGGACGTGGTGATCGGCACCACGGTCGCGAACCGCGAGGAATCCGGGATGGAGTCACTGGTCGGCAACCTGAGTACCATGCTGCCGCTGCGTATTTCGGATGCCGAGGAGTGGCTGCGGTTCGGCGACCTGGTCGAGCGGGTGCGCGGGGTGATCACGGATGCATTCGGGCACAAGCACTTTCCGCAGGATGGCATCGTGCGGGCGGTGAACGCCGCGACCGGACATGTCGGCTCGGCATTGTTCGACACGATGGTGCTGTTCCTGCATCAGCACATCGACGGACCGCGACTGCCGGGGGCGCGCACCGACTGGGAACTGGTGCACAACGGCGGCGCGCTACTGCCACTGGTGGTCGAGACCTTCATGCACGACGACCGCACCGATGTGCAGATCACCTATCGCACAGATATTTTCGACGCGTCGACGATCGACCGGGTACACGAGTACATCGACCGGATGCTGGTCGCGGCAGCCCCGCTCCGACCGATCGGCGAACTACTGACGCTGTCGGAGACCGACCGCGCGACCCTGCGGCGCTGGGCGCACGGACCGCAGGTCCACCTCGAGGCCGACACCGTCGATGCCCGGATCCGCGCCGCCGCCCGCGACTATCCCACCCGCACGGCGGTGATCTGCGGGGAGGTCGAACTGACCTTCGCCGAATTCGATTCCCGGGTGAACCGGCTGGCGCGGCTGCTGCTCGAGCGCGGGGTGCGGCCCGAAGACCGGGTCGGTGTATATGCCGAACGGAGCGAACTACTGCCGATCGCCTTCGCCGCGGTGCTGCGGGTGGGCGCGGTGTATTTCCCGATCGACCCGTCATATCCGGACGAGCGAGTGGAATTTCTGCTCGGCGACGCCGAACCGGCGGTAGTGCTGGTCTGCGCCGCGCAGCCGCCGGCGGTGCCGGTTCAGGCGCCGATCATCGACCTCGCCGACCCCGGAATCGAGGCACGGCTGGCGGAACTGGATGAGTGCGAACTCCCGGTCGAGGCATTGGCGCGGCCTTTGCACGGCGAGGACGGGGCCTATCTGCTGTACACCTCCGGAACCACCGGCAGGCCCAAAGGTGTTGTGATCGGGCACCGTTCGCTGAACAACCATATGCAGTGGATGCGCGACCACTTGAAGTTGGGCGCCGAGCGTTATCTGCAGAAGGCGCCGATCGGATTCGATGTGGCGGTGGCCGAGTTGGCCAGTCCGCTCAGTAACGGTTCGACCGTGGTACTGCCACCGCCGGACTGGTGGCAGGCCGATGTCGAAGCCCTCGCCGAGATCATCCACCGGTACCGGATCACCCAGATCTCCCTGGTGCCCAGTGTGGTTCGGGCCTTCCTCGACGCCCGGCCCGATCCGGAACTGTTGTCCTCCATCCGCTACCTGTTCCTCGGCGGGGAATCGGTGCCGCCGGATCTGGTGGCCGAGGCCGCCCGCACCTTCGGCGGCACGGTGCTGGGCCTGTACGGCCCCACCGAGACCACCATGGACGTGATGTGTGCGGACTTCACCGGGCGCGACGGCGGCGCGGACCAGTTCGAATCCGCGCTGATCGGGCAACCGGAATGGAATACCTCGGTGTATGTGCTCGACGAGCGTTTGCGCCAGGTTCCGCCGGGTGTGGTCGGTGAGCTCTACCTCGGCGGCGCGCAACTGGCTCGCGGGTACCACAATCGCCCGGACCTCACCGCCGCCGCCTTCGTGGCCTGCCCGTTCGGTGCGGAATCCGGAGCCCGGATGTACCGGACCGGCGATATCGTGCGCTGGAATGCCCGGGGCCACATGGAATATCTGGGGCGCGGCGACGATCAGGTGAAGGTGCGTGGACATCGGATCGAACTCGGTGAGATCGGCGCGGTGATGCGCCGCATGCCGGGTGTGGCCGCCGCGGTCGCGATCACCGCAGCGGCGGGCGTCGACGGTCGCGCGGATCTGGCCCTGGCCGGATACTTCGTGCCCGAAACCGGTGTGGCCATCGGTCCGGATGCTCTGAAAGACTTTCTGGTGCAGCGGCTTCCGGAGTACATGGTGCCAGCGGCGCTGATCGCGCTGGACGAGCTGCCCCGCACCGCGAACGGCAAATTGGACCGGCGCGCGCTCCCGGTCCCGGATCTCGGCCGGGACAGCGGACAGGGCCGCGCCCTGCGCGATGACACCGAGCGCGCCGTCGCCGACGCGGTGCGGCGGGTACTGGGACTGGCCGATACCGCCGAACTCGCCGCCGATGACGACTTCCTGGCCCTGGGCGGGGATTCCATCACCGCCATCCGCGTCTCGTCCGCCCTGCGCAAACGCGGACTGCTGATCACCACCAGCGCCCTGTTCGAGGCCCGCACCATCGCCCGGATCGCCGCGGCCACCGAGGTCGCCGTCAGCGGTTCCGCACCGGCATTGGCGCGAGTCGAGGACGTCAGTGGCTGGGTTCCGCTGAATCCGATCGCCACCCTGCTGACCGAAACCGTCGCCGACTTCAGTGCCTACAGCCAGGCCACGGCGGTGGTGACGCCGGTCGGCAGCACCCTGGAACAGATCGAGGCGGTGGTCGCGGCCCTGGTGGATCGGCATCCCATGTTGCGGGCTCGCCTCGGCGATGACCCCGGCGGCGCCACCGCATTCCATATCCCCGGCCCCGGCGAGCACACGCCCGCACCGGCCGTCACCGAAGTGGTGCTCGCGGCCGGAACATGGAACCGCACAGCAGGTTCCGAACTGCGGTCCCACCTCGAGCGGGTCAGCGAGTCGCTCGACCCCGAGGCCGGCCGCATGCTGGCCGCGGTGTGGGTGCGCACCGACGACCGCACCGAGGGCCGGTTGCTGCTGGTGATCCACCACCTGGTGGTCGACGGGGTGTCCTGGCGCATCCTGAACGACGATCTGCGCCGGCTGTGGAACGACCCCACCGCCGCCGCCGAATCGGGAACCTCGGTCAAGACCTGGAATACCAGCCTGACCGAGCTGGCCGGCAGCGACGCGATCGTGGAAACCCTGCCGTACTGGAGTGACGCGGCGGCGGGCGCGGACCCGGTGCTGGGGAGCCGTGAACTCGACCCCGAGGTCGATACCGTCGCCACCGTTCGCGAACTCACCGCCGCACTGGACTCCGATGACACCGCCTTCCTGATGTCCACGGCCACAACGGCATTCGGCTGCGATTTCCTCGATCTGCAGGTCGCGTCGCTGGCGGTGGCTATCCACCGGTTCCGGCGCCGCCGCGAGAGCGACGCGCGGACGGTCTCGCTCACCATGGAACGGCACGGACGGGTGGAAACCCTGTTCGCGGACGTGGACCTGTCCGATACCGTCGGCTGGTTCACCACCGCCTACCCGGTGACCCTCGATGTGGGCGGCGGATCGGAGCTGGAATCGGCGGTCAAACTGGTCAAGGAACAGCTGCTCGCGGTGCCGGAATCGGGAATCGGCTGGGGCCTGCTGCGCTGGCTCAATGCCGAGACTCGCCCCGAACTGGCCGCCCATCGCGCGCCGCAGATCAGCTTCAACTACATGGGCCGGTTCGCCGGGATCGCGGAGGGCCCGGCCGAGAACTTCGCCACCGCACCGGAATTCGGTTATCTGGGCGGTCATGCCGATCCCACCATGCCGGCGCCTGCACTGCTGGACATCAATACGGTGGCCCTGACCGAGGACGACCGCGTCACCCTGCAGGCCTCGTTCCGATACCCGTCCGGACCGATCTCCGAGGACGATGTACGTGAGCTCGCCGATCTGTGGGAATCGGGCCTGACCGAACTGGCCAAGTCGGTGCGCGACGATCAGGCTCGCCGCCTGACCCCGAGCGATGTGGTCGCCGCCGAGATCATCCAGCGAGATCTGGATCGCTGGCAGCACGAGTATCCGGGCTGTGTGGACATCTATCCGCTGGCGCCGCTGCAGGCCGGACTGTATTTCACGGCGCTCGGTCAGGGCGAGGCCGATGTCTACAATGTGCAGACCCTGATCCGGGTGCGCGGTGAGCTGGATGTGCCGAAGCTGACCGGTTGTTTCGATCTGGTGCTCAACCGGTATCCGAATCTACGTGTCTCGCTGTCGGTTTCGCAGGCCGGCCAGCCGTATGCGGTGGTCGCCGACCGGATGGAAATCCCGGTCCGGGAGATCGACCTCACCGCGGTCGCCGATGGTGAGGAGCGGTTGCGCGAATTCCTGCGCGCCGATCAGGCCGACTCGTTCGATCTGAGTCGCGCGCCGCTGCTGCGGGTCACCGTCGTGCACCTGCCCGGCGGCGAGCACATGATCGTGTTCACCTCGCACCATCTGCTCACCGACGGCTGGTCCGGACAGTTGCTGCCGAAGGAGATCTTCGCCGAATACGCCGGTCAGGGCGGAGGGCCGCTCGCAAACCCGGACACCTTCGCCGAGTTTCTGCGCCTGACCCGCGACCGCGAGGACGCCACCGAGGCGGCGTGGGCGGACCATCTCGACGGTGTCGAACCGTGCTTGGTGGCCCCCGCCCGCACCCCGGGCAGCGGCGGTGTTCCGGCCGAGTGCGCGTTCGTCATCGCGGACGACGTGGTCGAGCGCGCCACCGAATTCGCCGCACAGGTCGGCACCACCTTCAGTGTGGTGTGCCAGCTGGCGTGGGCGAACGCGTTGTGCTGTGTCACCGGTGCGCAGGCGAGTGTCTTCGGTGAGGTGGTCTCGGGTCGTCCCGCCGATCTGGACGCCGTCGACCAGGCGGTAGGCTGTTTCGCCAACACTATTCCGGTGGTGGTCGACCTGGACGGCGAGCGCAGCTGGCGCGAACATCTCACCGAGATGCAGCGCCGCCGCGTGGATCTCATGGAGTATCACCAGTACCGGCTGTCCTCGGCGATGAAGGCGGCGGGTGGGCCGGGCGCACGCACACTGTTCGACTCCATGTTCGTCTTCCAGTCCTATCCACCGGGACGGGACGAACTCACCGATTCGCTGCGAGCGAGCGGACTGGACCTGGTGACCTTCGAGGGTGGCGGCGCCACCGACAACGCCCTGTTACTCATGGTTTTCCCGGCCAATTCGCTGCTGCCGGGAGATCAGGTGCAGGCCATCGTCTTCTACGCCGAGGACAGTTTCGAGGCCGACGACGCGCGCATTGTCGAATCCGCGTTCCAGAACACGCTGCGGGCCATCGCCGAGGACCCGGATCAGCTGGTGGCCGGCACCGAGGTGCTCGATGACGAGGACGAGGGTCTGCTGGTCATGCGGCGGATGTGGCAGTAGATACACGGCCGACGGCGTCGCAAAATACACGGACAGAGGGAGTCGCACGATATGTCAACCACACCCGGCTGGGTCCGGCAATTCCACAAGACCCGCGCGGCCGCCGCCGCGCCCCTGGTGATCTGCCCGCACGCCGGCGCCGGCGCCGCCACCTACCGGCCGTTCTCCAAGGCCCTGCGGGAGGATTTCGATGTGGTGGTGCTTGCAGTATCCGGGCCGTCAGGACCGGGCCCGGGAAGCGGCGCTGGGCACCCTGCCGGAGGTTGCCGCCGGCGCGTTCGCCGAATTCGCCCGCTCCCCGTTCAACCGGGATCAGCCGATCACGGTCTTCGGGCACAGTATGGGTTCGGTGGTGGCCTTCGAATTCACCCGGCTGGCCGAGGAATCCGGAATTCCGGTGCGGCTGTTGGGGATTTCGGGTGCCGTCGCGCCGTCTCGGGTCGTCGACATGCCCGACCACCCCACCCAGGACGAACAACTCCTGGACCATCTGATCGGTCTGGAGGGTACCGGCGCGGAGGTACTGGGCAACCGGAAGCTGATGCGGATGGCGATGCCGGTGCTGAAGGCCGACTACGCCGCGTTCGACCGCTACACCTGCGAACCCGATATCACGGTGGATGCGCCGATTCAGGCGATGGGCGGTAGCGACGACGAACACGTCACCATCGGTGATCTGTACGGGTGGCAGCAGCACACCACCGCGGATCTGCGGTTGGAGATGTTCGACGG
>JAFMQT010000130.1 GCA_017354515.1 Nocardia sp.
GCTGAAACTGGTCGCCGTGCCCGCGCACGGAGGTGGCGAAATCGGTGACCCCGACCGGCAGATCGGGTACCGGCCCACCCATCGGATCCAGGGACAGCGCCGCGACTTCCGCGATCGCATCTGCCTCGTCCAGGCGCGCGGCGCTGACCAGCGCGAGTTCGGCGTCCGGGGCGGCGTGCAGCACCACCTCGGTACCGGCCCACCAGCATCCGAGCAGGACCGCGGCGGTCTGCCAGTGCGCGGGCAGCAGTACCGCCACCCTGGCCCCCGGCGCCGCTCCGAATTCGTCACGAATCATGTTGGCGGTCTTGGCCGCCCAGTTCGCCAGGGTCAGACCGGACAATTCGATGCGCGCACCGGTGCTGTCGTCGTAATGGGTTATGCGCGGGGCCGCCGGTTCACTCGCCAGGATCGGCCCCAGCAGGGCATCGGTGACGGTGGTACTCAGTTCACGCATTTGGGTCCGTTCTTGCCGGCGTCGATGGGCGGGGGCGGCGGCACCGGCGAGGCCGTGCCGGAGGCCTTCGCGGAGGTGTCGAACAGACTTGCGGCCGCCGAACCGGGACCAGAGTAGTCATCGCCGAGCACCACCCGCACCCCGCCGGGCGGGACGCCGGAATCGGTCGCGATCGTCAGCCCGCCCAGGGCTTTGGCGACCGTCTTGGCCTTCGCGTCCGAGGAGGACGCGGCCAGCACCTTGCTGCCGTGCACCGGGGCGCCGGCCCAGTTGTCCACGGTGCCGGTTTTGAAGCCCTTACCGGTCAGGGCCTGCGCCACCTGGGCGGCCAGTCCGCTGGTGCCGCCCGCGTTGTACACGTCCGCCGTGATCGAGGAGGGGTCGGCGGATTCGTCGTCCTTGCCGCCGTCCTTACCGGCGGCGGCCCCGACGAACGACTTCACCGTCTGCGGATCGACCTTGACCACCGATTCGCCGTCATCGGTGGTGCCGTCCAGATCCTTGACCGGGATGGTCTGGAATTTCACCTTGCCACCGGTCAGATCCTGCAGCTGATGCAGGAACGACACCACATCCCAGTCCTTGTCGAGCACGATGGTGCGGCCGACGGCATCGCTGAGCTGCTGCAACTTACCGGGACTGGACAGGGTGTGGGCGTTGAGCGTCTGATTGACCAGCGCGGCCATGAACACCTGCTGACGCACGATCCGATCCAGATCGCCGCGGGGCAGATCATGGCGCTGCCGCACGAAACTCAGCGCTTCCGGTCCGTTCAGCCGCTGCGTTCCGGCCTTGAAGTGCGCCCCCGACAGCGGTTCGTTCACCGGTTCGTTCAAACACACCGGAACCCCACCGACAGCATCGGTGAGCAGGACGAATCCCATCAGGCCGACCTCCGCGTAATGGTCGACGGTGATCCCGGTCAGATTCGCGACGGTCTTGATCAGCGCCTGCCGGCCCGCCTGGGTGGACTTGTCCTCGATCTCGGCGGCCGAGGCGCCCTGGCCGGCCAGCTTCTGCCGGGTGGCCTCCTTGGTGGCGCCGTAGGCGGAATTGATCTTGCCCTGGCCGATGCCCGGAATATCGACGTAGGAGTCGCGCGGGATCGAGAACGCGGTGGCCGAGCTCCCGTCGTTGGGCACCCGGACCAGCACGATCGTGTCGGTGTTGGTGCCGACCTCGTCGCCGGCGTGCAGCATCGCCCGCTCGTGGTCGTCGAGGGGGTTGCCGCGGGCGTCGGTGCGGCTGTCGACCCCGACCATCAGGATGTCGGTCGCACCGTCCTGGGCGCCACCCAGGCCCAGATCGCTGATTCGGTTGATACCCGAGATCAGGCCGTCGACACTGTGCCAGCCGAATCCGGTGACGATGAAAACCAGCACCGCCGCGGTGACCGCGATGATACGTCCCGGACGGTTGGCCGGCCGAGCGGAGGCCGGGCGCATATCCCGGGCCCGTGGAATACGGCCACCGGGCAGCGGTGTCCCGGGGCGCGGGGCGCGGGGTGGGACACTTCCGTACTGCGGCACTGTCGATCCTCTCCCACTCGCTACCAAACTCGGGCGCGACTCCCGTCGCGCACGAACGCCACCGTTGGGTACCGCGGAGTACCGCGATTCTTCGAGGCTAACCAACCCGGCCGCATGCGCCCGTGAACCCGCCGTGCGTGGCGTGCCAGACTGTGCCGCGTGAGTACCGAATCCGAGCGGCCGCGGTCCGCGCCCCGCATCGTGGTGACCGGGGCACGGGGCCAGCTCGGCCGGGCACTGGTGGCGCTGGCACCCGGTGCCGTGGCGCTCGGGCACGGTGAGCTCGATATCACAGATCCCGAGGCGGTCGCCGCCGCGCTGCGCCCCCGTGACGTGGTGCTCAACTGTGCCGCCTACACCGCGGTGGACGCGGCCGAATCCGATCGGGGGGCGGCCTTCGCCGTCAACGCGATCGGGCCGGGGGTGCTGGCCGCGCGGTGCCGGACGCTGCAGGCGCGGTTGATTCACGTCTCGACCGATTACGTCTTCGACGGCACCGGCACGCGGCCGTATGAACCGGACGACCCGACCGGGCCGACGGGCGTCTACGGCGAATCCAAACTCGCCGGTGAGCAGGCCGTACTGCGCGCACATCCGGACGCCACCATTGTGCGCACCGCCTGGGTCTACACCGGCGACACCGGTGATTTCGTCGCGACCATGCGCCGGCTCGAGCGCGAACGCGGCACCGTCACGGTCGTCGACGACCAGATCGGATCACCCACGTACGCACCGGATCTCGCCGCGGGCCTGCTGGATATCGTTGCCCGGCGGCCGGATTCGCCGATTCTGCACGCCACAAATTCCGGAACTGCCAGCTGGTTCGAGGTGGCGCGGGCGGTTTTCGCCGGACTCGGCGCCGATCCCGAGCGGGTCCGGCCCTGCACGACCGAGCAATTCCCCAGGCCCGCGCGCCGGCCCGCCTATTCGGTGCTGTCCGATCGGGCCTGGGTCGAGGCCGGGCTGACCCCGCTGCGGGACTGGCGGGCGGCACTGTCGGACGCGCTCGCGCTCGTCGCCGGTACCGCGGGCAGCGGCGCGGGGTAGTACCGGATATCGGGTCGGCGCGCGGGTTAGGGTTGTTGTCCGTGAGCGTTTCGGATCCAGCTGCCGCCGAGGACGGGCCCCCGCGGCTCGCCGTGGTCACGGTGACCTATTCGCCCGGTGCGCATCTCGAGCACTTCCTCGACACGCTGGCCACCGCCACCCAGGACGAACCCCCGGTCATCCTCGCCGACAACGGATCCACCGACGGCACTCCGGAACGGGCCGCCGAAGCCGGTGACCACATCACCGTGCTGCGTACCGGAGGCAATATCGGTTACGGCGGTGCGGTGAACCGTGCGGTCGCCGAGATCGATCCGTCGATCGAGTTCATCGTGATCGCAAATCCGGACGTGCGCTGGGATACCGGCACCATCGACGAACTGCTGGCCGCGGCCCGGCGCTGGCCGCGAGCCGGAACGCTCGGACCGCTCATCCACGAACCCGACGGCGGTGTCTATCCGTCCGCGCGCCGGGTGCCGGGCCTGCTCGACGGCGCCGGGCACGCCGTGCTGGGCACGGTATGGCCCGCGAATCCGTGGACCCGGCGGTATCGGCAGGACAACGAGGGCGTCGCCGAACGCGCCGTGGGCTGGCTGTCGGGCTCATGTCTGCTGGTCCGCAGAGCCGCCTTCGACAGCGTCGACGGATTCGACTCCCGCTATTTCATGTACATGGAGGACGTCGACCTCGGTGATCGGATGGGCAGGGCCGGGTGGCTCAATGTCTTCGTGCCGTCGGCGCGGGTCACGCACGCCAAGGGGCATGCCGCGGGGCGTCATCCCGAGACCATGTTGCCCGCTCACCACGCCTCCGCTTATCGTTTTCAGGCCGACCGCCATCCGCACTGGTGGCAGGCCCCGCTGCGGGCGGCGCTACGGGCCGGACTTGCGATCCGCTGCGAATTTGCGGTTCGATCCGCACTGCGTGAGCGTGACCGCGGCACGCGATAGACCGCGGACCGAATCGGAACAGAGGAACTGTGTGTGATGCCCGACAATCCGGATAACTCGGGAGGATGCGGTATGGACACCGCAACGGACGCCGTGATTCTGGTCGGCGGCCAAGGCACTCGCCTGCGCCCGCTGACCCTGTCGGCGCCCAAACCGATGCTCCCGGTCGCCGGGTTGCCATTCCTGCACCATCTGCTGGCCCGCATCGCCGACGCCGGTATCACCCACGTGGTGCTGGGGACCTCGTTCAAGGCGGAGGTGTTCGCCGAACACTTCGGTGACGGCGCGGACCTCGGACTCGAGATCGAGTACGTCACCGAGACCGAACCGCTGGGCACCGGCGGCGGAATCCGCAATGTACTGCCCAAACTGCGGGCGGACAATGTGGTGGTCTTCAACGGCGATGTGCTCGGCGGCGCCGACCTGGGTGCGATCCTGGACACGCACGCCTCGGCCAATGCCGATGTGACCCTGCATCTGGTGCGGGTCAGTGATCCGCGCGCCTTCGGCTGCGTGCCCACCGACGACAGCGGCCGGGTCACCGCGTTCCTGGAGAAGACCCAGGATCCGCCCACCGATCAGATCAATGCCGGCTGCTACGTCTTCCGCCGCGAATACATCGAGAAGATCCCCGCGGGGCGTCCGGTCTCGGTGGAGCGCGAGGTCTTCCCGTCGCTGCTTGCCGAGGGCGCCCACATCCAGGGCCATGTGGACATCTCCTACTGGCGCGATATGGGCACTCCGGAGGACTTCGTCCGGGGTTCGGCGGATCTGGTGCGCGGGATCGCGCCGTCACCGGCCCTGCCCGGTCAGCGCGGGGAATCGCTGGTGCATCCGGGAGCGGGGGTGGCGCCCGGCGCGTTGCTGATCGGCGGCACCGTCGTCGGGCGCGGCGCCGAGGTCGGTGCGGGCGCGCGACTGGACGGTGCGGTGCTGTTCGACGGCGCCCGGGTCGAGGCCGGCGCTACCGTCGAGCGTTCGATCATCGGCTTCGGGGCGCGCATCGGCCCGCGCGCGCTGGTCCGGGACGCGGTGATCGGTGACGGCGCCAGTGTCGGCGCCCGGTGCGAACTGTTGCGTGGCGCGCGGATCTGGCCCGGCGTCGAGTTGCCCGACGGTGGGATCCGCTTCTCGACCGACGTGTGACCGGCTCCCTGACGTAGCGTGGGGATGTCCGGACCCGATCGCGGCGGTCCGGACCGAAGGGAGTGGTCCATGTCGGATGCGGTGGTGGTCGGGTCCGGCCCGAACGGCCTGGCTGCGGCGGTCCTGCTGGCCCGCGCGGGCGTCGGCGTCGAGGTGTACGAAGCGGCCGGTAAGCTCGGAGGTGGTTGCCGCACAGAGGATCTCACCCTGCCCGGCTATCACCACGACAGTTGCGCCGGTGCGCATCCGATGGCGGTGTCCTCCCCGTTCTTCCGCGCCTTCGATCTGGCGGCCCACGGGGTGGAAATGTTGCGACCGGAGATCTCCTACGGCCATCCCCTCGATGGCGGGCGGGCCGCGGTGGCCTGGCGCGATCTGGATCGCACCGTCGCGGACCTGGGCAGCGACGGTCCGGCCTGGCGGCGCATATTCGAACCCCTGGTGCGGAACTGGGAGGCCGTGGTCGATGTCGCGATGTCGGATCTGCGCCGCCCGCCCCGTAATCCGCTGACCGCCGCCCGCTTCTTCGCGCGGCTCGCCGAGCAGGCGAGCCCGCTGTGGGATCTGCGGCTGCGCGATCGCGCCGCGGCACTGTTCACCGGTGTCAGCGCGCACGCCATCATGCCGCCGCGATCGTTCGCCCCCGCCGGTGTCGGATTGCTGCTGGGCACCCTCGGGCACTGTGGGGGATGGGCGATTCCACGCGGTGGCAGTCAAGCCATCGTCGATGCGATGGCCGCCGATATCGAACGCCACGGCGGCCGCATCCACACCGGTCACCGCGTCGATTCGCTGGATGAGTTTCCCGCCGCGCGTGCGGTTCTGCTCGATACCGCGCCCACCGAACTGCTGCGCATCGCCCCCCGGCTGCCTGACTCCTACCGGAATCGATTGCGGCGCTTCCGATATGGCGGCGCCGCGTGCAAGGTGGATTTCGCCCTCTCGGGGCCGGTGCCGTGGCAGGCGGCCGAACTGGCCGCCGCCGGCACCCTGCACGTGGCCGGAACCCGAGCCGAGATCGTGGCGGCCGAGCGCGCCGTGGCCGCCGGCCGACATGCCGGCAATCCGTTCGTCCTGGTTATCCAGCCGGGGGTGGTGGACGAGGGTCGCGCTCCCGGGGACAACCAGACCCTGTACTCGTATGTGCACGTGCCCAACGGGTCCGAGCGTGATGTCAGTGCCCAGGCCATCGATCAGATCGAACGGTTCGCCCCCGGATTCCGCGACCTCATCCAGGCGGTCAATGTGCGCACGGCCGCCGACATGCCCGTCTACAACGCCAATTACGTCGGCGGCGACATCGGTTCGGGCGCGATGACCCTGCGGCAGACCGTCTTTCGTCCCACTCCGCGCTGGAATCCGCACAGCACACCGCTGTCGGGGGTATATCTGTGCTCCTCGGGAACCGCGCCGGGCGCGGGTGTCCATGGAATGTGCGGCACGTACGCGGCGACCCACGCGCTGCGGGACCGATTCGGTATCCGCACCCCCGCGCAGTCGCTACTGAGCGCCCCGGCCCGCGGCTGAATCCGCGGCCGCGGAGGTGCGGTACAGATCCGGTTCGATGTAGATCACCTTGGCGATCGGGACCGAGCCGCGCACCCGGGCCTCGGCGTCGTCGATGGCGGCCGCGATATCGGCGATCTGCAAGCCGGGCACGATCGCCACCTTGGCCGCGACCAGCATTTCCTCCGGGCCCAGATACTCGGTGCGCAGATGGATGACGCGGCTGATGCGCTCGTTGTCGACCAGATTGGTGCGAATCGCCTCGTTCTGGGCCGGGGTGGCGCCCTCGCCGATGAGCAGGCTCTTCATCTCCACGATCAGAACGATCGCGATGGCCCCGAGCAGAACCCCGATACCGAGGGTGCCGATCCCGTCCCAGATCGGATCGTCGGTGATGATTGTGAGCACGACCGCGATCAGAGCGATCAACAGGCCGATCAGTGCGCCGGTGTCCTCGAGCATCACCACCGGCAGTTCGGGACTGCGGGTATTGCGGATGAACCGCCACCAGCTGATGCCCTCGCGCAGTGCCGCCGATTCCTTCCAGGCGGTGGCGAAGCTGTATCCCTCCAGCGCCGCGGCTATCGCCAGAATCGCGATCGCCACGATCGGCGAGGTCAGCTCCTCCGGATGCCCGATCTTGTGCACACCCTCGTAAATGGCGTACATCGAGCCCAGTGAGAACAGCACCAGCGCCACGATGAACGAGTAGAAGTAGCGGTTGCGTGAGTATCCGAACGGATGCAGGCTGTCGGGTTCATGATCGGCCTGTTTCTGCCCGAGCAGCAGCAGCCCCTGATTGCCGGTATCGGCGATCGAATGGACCGCCTCGGCCAGCATAGACCCGGACCCGGTGATGAACGCGCCGGCGAACTTCGCCACGGCGATACCGGCATTCGCCGAGAGCGCCGCGAAGATCGCCTTTTTACCTCCGCCTGCCGACATGGTGCGGTGCCGCCCCTTCCTGTTCCGGCGCCCGCCGGTCGATACTCGAATTCCCGATCAATGTACTAGCCGAGTGCATGTGCAGGTTATTCACCGACACAGGCACAGAACAGCTGGGCGGCGCCGTCGACGGCTCGTGCGTGAATATCGGTGTCGGAGGCCGAGATCCACGCGGCGCCGCCGGCGGCCAGCGTCAGGTCCTCGGTGCCCTGGGACAACCGCACGGTGCCGGCGGTGACCAGCATGATGCCGGGCCCGGTGCGCGGTATCGGTACGGCGGGTGCGCCGGCGCCCAATTCGAATCTCCGCAACGCGAATTCCGGCGCCGGAGTGCGGTAGTTGTAGGAGTCCGGACCGGCCGGTTCGGCTTCCACGATCGGCTCGCGCAGCGGTTCGAAGTCGAGCACGCGCAGCAGTTCGGGCACGTCGACATGTTTGGGCGTCAGCCCGCCGCGCAGCACATTGTCGGAGTTGGCCATGATCTCCACGCCGATTCCACGCAGATACGCGTGCAGACTGCCCGCCGCCAGAAACAGTCCCTGCCCGGGTTCGAGGGTTATTCGGTTCAGCAGCAGGGCGGCGAGCACCCCCGCATCGCCGGGATAGCCCTCGGCCAATTCCAGCACGGTGCGGACCTCCGCGCTGAAATCCTGGGTGCCACCGGCGGATCCGGGGTTCGCGAGATATCGGATGCCGCCTTCCAGCACCTTCGGCAGCAGCGTCTCCAGGATCGCCTGGGGCAGCGTGATCCAGGTGGTGAACAGCGTCCGCAGTCCATCCGAATCAGGTTGTGCGGCAAGCAGTTTCGCGTACCGATCCAGCTCCGGAACGGCCAGGGCCTCGAGCAGTTCCACGGTGCGCGGCGGAGCACGGAATCCGGCCAGCGCCTCGAACCGGTCCAGTGCCACAACCAGTTCCGGCTTGTGGTTGTTGTCGCGGTAATTGCGCATCGGCGAATCCAGCGGAACCCGCGCCGCGTTTTCCCGTTCGAATCCGTGTCGGGCCTGGTCGGCACTGGGATGAGCCTGTAGCGACAGTGGCTCCTCGGCGGCCAGGATCTTCACCAGGAATGGCAGCCGGCCATCGAAGACGGCCGCGACCGCCCCCAATTCCCGATCGGTCGCCGCGTCGATCACCTCGAGCAGGGAGCGGCTGGACCCGTTCGCGCAGACCAGCGCCGGATCGGCGGGATGCGCGCCGAACCACAATTCGGCCTCGGGATGTGCGGAGGGAACCTCCCGACCGCACAGCTGAGCGAGTGCGGTGCGTGATCCCCAGGCGTAGGACCGCATCGCACCAACGAGTTCACGCACTAGAAGTGGCCCCCGTCGTTATGGGCGGGACGTGTACCGGCCGACGGTCCGCCCAGCAGACACAGGTAGGCGGCGGCCATCTCCAGCCGCAGGGCCAGTACCGCCAGCTGTTCGAGCTGGCCGCCCCGGCCGCGGGACGACCGGGAAGTGCCGGCGCCGGTATCGCGAGCCTCGTCCGATCCGCCCACTTCGGCGCGGACCACATCGGTGTCGACATTGACCAGGTCCGCGTCGACGACGCCGGATCCGGAGTCCAAGAACGCGATTCGCCGATGCGCGGCGACCTGATCCGGATCGGCGCTGATCACGAATATCCTGGCGCGATCGACCGGGGCCGGTCCGTCGAGTTCCTCATCGTGGAACATCGGGTCGTACCCGGGGGCGGCGACCGCCGCGGATTCGACCAGCCGGCCGTGGGCGGCCACGGCCTCGGTCAGATCGGCGGCGGCGGCGATCTGACCGGCGGCCTGCAACAGCACATCGGCTCCGTGCTGGGCGACCACGGCGGCGGCGGGGGAGTCGCCGGTCAGCACCACTCGCCGCTCACCCATCCGGGCGGCCAGGGTTTTGGCGGGATTGTGGAACACCTCGTGATTGGGTCCGCCGCGCAGCGCCTCGGCGTCGAGCACCTCGGCCAATTCGTCGAGTTCGGGGACCAGCGGGCCGATGTGGGTGGAGTCGATGACCCGCAGCACCGCCAACCCGACGGCCAGGTAGCGCAGCAGCCGATTGTGATCCAGGACCGGGATCCGCGGTGGCAGCAGCGCCGCGCGGCCGGCGGCCACCGCCCGCATGGGTCCTTCGGCGGGTGCGGCGACCACGACCTCGGCGCCGCGGCGCAGTGCCCGGTCCACCGAGCCGGTGAGCCGGGGATCGGCGGAATCGTCGCCGGCCACGATCACCACATCCAGTGAACCCACCCACTGCGGGATGGTGGCCGC
>JAFMQT010000131.1 GCA_017354515.1 Nocardia sp.
AAACCTTGATGGGCCACTTCGACAAGGGCCGGATCATCCTCGACGAGCAGCGGCTGGCCGATCAGGAACTGCGCGAATTCGATAAGGTCTTCGTGGTCGCCTGCGGCAGCTCCTACCACGCCGGACTGCTGGCCAAATACGCGATAGAGCACTGGACGCGGGTGCCGGTCGAAGTCGAGCTGGCCAGCGAATTCCGCTATCGCGACCCGGTTCTGGACCGATCCACGCTGGTGGTCGCGATCTCCCAGTCGGGTGAGACCGCCGACACCCTGGAGGCGGTGCGGCACGCCAAGGAGCAGAAGGCTCGGGTCCTGGCGATCTGCAATACCAACGGCGCGCAGATTCCGCGTGAGTCCGATGCGGTGGTCTACACCCGCACCGGACCCGAGATCGGCGTCGCCTCGACCAAGGCGTTCCTGGCGCAGATCACCGCGAACTACCTGGTGGGCCTGGCTTTGGCGCAGGCCCGGGGCACCAAGTATCCCGATGAGGTGGCCCGCGAATTCGGTGAGCTCGAGGCCATGCCGAAGCTGGTCGAACAGGTCCTCGAGACCGCGCCGCAGGTGCGCGAGATCGCTCGCCGGTTCGCCCAGCAGTCGACGGTGCTGTTCCTGGGGCGGCATGTCGGATATCCGGTGGCGCTCGAGGGCGCGCTCAAACTCAAGGAACTCGCCTATATGCATGCGGAGGGTTTCGCCGCGGGTGAGCTCAAGCACGGTCCGATCGCGCTGATCGAGGAGGGGGTGCCGGTCATCGTCGTGATGCCCTCGCCGAAGGGCCGCGCGGTGCTGCATTCCAAGCTGCTCAGCAATATTCGCGAGATCCAGGCCCGGGGTGCGCGCACCGTGGTGATCGCCGAGGAGGGCGATGACACCGTGCGGCCGTTCGCCGACCATCTGATCGAGATCCCAGCCGCGCCGACGCTGTTCCAGCCGTTGTTGTCGACGGTGCCGCTGCAGATCTTCGCCGCCGAGGTGGCCCAGAGCCGCGGCTACGATATCGACAAGCCGCGTAACCTGGCCAAATCGGTGACCGTCGAGTAGTTATTTCACCGTCACGGTGCCGCGCATCTCCGGATGCAGCGGGCACAGGTAGCGGTAGGTTCCCGGGACGGCGAAGGTGTGCGACCACTGTCCGTCGGTGGAGATCGGGCTGTTGATCCCCATCGCCTCATCGCCGATTCCCTGTACCGCGTGCGGCACCTTGTCGGAGAAGTTCCATCCCACGACGGTGCCCGGTTTAACGGTGATGTTGTCGGGCGAGAACTTCATATCCTTGACCGTGACGATGACCGAGGCCGGTTGCGGGGCCTGCGGGCCGGGGGCGGCCCCGCCCGCCGGAGCGGGCGATGTCGGCGCCGCGGCGGCAGTGGTGGAATGGGTGGAACCCGTTGTGTTCGAAGCGCATCCGGTCGCCAGCAGCAGCCCCGCGGCCGCGGCGGCGGTGAGCAGGAGGCGTACGGCGAATCGGCGATCGATGTGCGGGAACATGTCGTGAGCGTAGTCCAGGCCCGGCCCCGACCGGTCGAACCCGGTCTCGGCAGGTCGAACCGGGACGCACCGCACACCCTGTCGCGCGCGTAAGGTGCTGAATTCGGAACCGTTGCACCGCCGTAGCCGAGGAGGCCGCCGATGGCGCCGACAGTGCGTGGGTATTTCACCGCCGACGAGGTCCGAGCGGCCGAGGCGGAGCTGTTCGAGCGGGTCGCCGCCGGGGTGCCGATGCGCCGCGCGGCCCACGGCCTGGCCACGGTCGTCGCCCGGGAACTGCGCGAACGGACCGGGGGAATCGCCGGCCGTTCGATCACCCTGCTGGTCGGCTCGGGCGATAACGGTGGTGACGCGCTGTGGGCGGGCGCGGCGTTGCGCCGCCGCGGGGTCGCGGTCACGGCGGTCCTGCTCGCACCCGAACGCGCGCATGCGGCGGGATTGGCGGCGCTGCGCCGGGCCGGCGGAGGTATTCGCGACGCCGCGATCGGCATCCCGGCCGAGGTGATCGGTACGCCGGATCTGGTGGTGGACGGCATCATCGGGATCTCCGGCCGGGGTGCGCTGCGTCCGCGGGCGGCCGAACTCGTCGCCGCCGTCGATACCGTGATCGTGGCCGTGGATCTGCCCAGCGGCGTGGACCCGGACACCGGCGCGGTCGACGGTCCGGCGGTTCGGGCCGATGTCACCGTGGCGTTCGGTGCGCACAAACCGGTGCACGCTCTGGCCGCGCCCTGGTGTGGCCGAATCGAGCTGGTGCCCATCGGATTACATCTACCGCAGCCGAATCTGGCTGCGCTGGAACCGATATCGATCGGCAGGGACTGGCCGGTGCCCGGCGCCGACGACGATAAGTACACCCAGGGCGTGACCGGGATCTGTGCCGGTAGCGCGACCTATCCGGGGGCTGCGGTGCTGTGCGCCGGGGCCGCGGTGGCCGCGACCTCGGGGATGGTGCGGTATGTCGGCTCCGCCGCCGCCGAGGTGCTGGCCCGGTATCCGGAGGCGGTGGCCGCGCGCGACCTGGCCGATGCCGGCCGGGTGCAGGCGTGGGTGTTCGGTCCCGGAGCGGGCACCGACGAGCACGCGCGCGAACGCCTGGCCAGGATCCTGGCCACCGATGTGCCCGTGGTCGTCGACGCCGACGGCCTGACCCTGTTGGCCGCCGAACCGGACCTGGTTTCCGGACGTTCGGCGCCGACCGTGCTGACCCCGCATGCGGGTGAATTCGAGCGGCTGACCGGCGACGGACCGGGACCGGACCGGGTGGCCGCGGTTCGCCGGCTCGCCGCCGAATGGGAGGTCACCGTGCTGTTGAAGGGCCGGGCTACGCTCATCGCCGCTCCGGATACGCTGACGCTGGTCAATGAGGCCGGCGGATCCTGGGCCGCGACCGCGGGCGCCGGTGATGTGCTGACCGGGATCATCGGCGCCCTGCTGGCGGCCGGTCACGATCCGCAGTGGGCGGCCGCCGCGGCGGCACGGGTGCATGCGCTGGCGGCTAATCTGGCCGCCCATCGTGGCGGCGTGGGCACCGCGCCGGTGTCGGCATCACCGCTGTTGGGGGAGTTGCGTTCGGCCATAAGGACTTTGCGCGCCCTGGCCGAAGTGGATTGATCCGGCCGGTTGGCCGCGGCCGCGTCGTTTCCCGATTCGCCCGGGCTCGTCGGCGGCAGCGGCGTGCCCACGTGGCAGGATCTTTCCCGTGAGTAGTGCAGATCCGCGGGTCCGGACCCGCCCGCAGGTCGAAACCATCGTCGATCTGGACGCCATCGCGCACAATGTCCGGATCCTGTGCGAACACGCCGGGCCGGCCGCGGTGATGGTGGTGGTCAAGGCCGACGGTTATAACCACGGCGCGGTCGCGGTGTCCCGGGCGGCGCTGGCCGGCGGAGCTGCCGAACTCGGTGTCACCACCGTCGACGAGGCACTCGAATTGCGCCGGGCCGGTATTACCGCACCAATCCTGACCTGGCTCAACACCTCCGACGCGGATTACGGCGCCGCGATCGCCGCCGACATCGAGATCGCGGTCTCCTCGGTGGAACAGTTGCGTGCGGTGGGGCGGGCCGCGCGGGCGAGTGCCGCGGTCGCCACCGTCACGCTCAAGGTCGACACCGGACTCAACCGCAACGGCATCGCGCCGGACCAGTATCCCGGGGTCCTCGAACAACTGAGCCGGCTGGTCGCCGAGGGCGTGGTCCGATTCCGGGCGATCTTCTCCCATCTCGCGCACGCCGACGAACCCCATCACGCGGTCATCGATCTGCAGCGCGACCGCCTGGTCCGGGCGGTGGCGAGAGCCGCGGACCACGGTCTGCGCCCGGCGGTGGTGCACCTGTCCAATTCGGCGGCCACCCTCACCCGGCCCGATCTCGCCTTCGATATGGTCCGCCCGGGTATCGCGGTGTACGGGCTCAACCCGGTGCCCGAGGTCTCCGATTTCGGCCTGCGCCCGGCGATGACCTTCCGGGCCAGGGTCGCGCTGGTCAAGCGGGTGGCCGCGGGGGAGGGGGTGTCCTACGGCCACGAGTGGATCGCCCCGCACGACACCACGGTGGCGCTGATCCCCGCCGGATACGCCGATGGGGTGCCGCGGGCGCTGGGCGGCCGGATCTCGGTGCGGATCGGTGACAGGAGTTATCCGAACGTCGGCCGGGTATGTATGGACCAATTGGTCGTCGATCTGGGAACCGATCCCGCTGGGGCGCAGGAGGGTGATGTCGCGGTGCTGTTCGGTGGTGCTCCCGGGGATCCGCACGCTCAGCACTGGGCGGATCTGCTGGATACGATCCACTACGAGATCGTGTGCGGTCCGCGCGGGCGGGTGGTGCGCGGATATACCGGTCAGGCCGGGGTGATGTAGATGGGTTCGAAGTCGTTGTATCGTTCGCGCCTGTTTCGGGGCGGGGCGGCCTCGGCGGGGGTGCTGGGTGCGCTGGCCGGGGCCGAGGCGCTGCGCCGGGTCGGGGCCGCGGTGGCCTGGCCCGCGCACGGCGACGATCTGCGTGACGAGGATTTCGCCCTGCTGGAGCGTGATCCGGTCCGCTGGGTGCTGACCGAGGACGATGTCATCCTGTCGGCCCGTGTCATCGGATCCGAGAATCCGGACGCCACAGTCGTTTTCGTGCACGGATTCTGTAACACCATGGGCTCGTTCCACTTTCAGCGCCGGGATCTGGCCGGGCAGTGGGGGCCGCGGGTGCGCATGGTGTTCTTCGATCAGCGCGGCCACGGTGACTCCGGGATCCCTGCCGGCGACAGTTGTACGGTCGCGCAGCTGGGGCGCGATCTGGTGCGGGTGATCGAGGAGTGTGCGCCGACCGGCCCCGTGGTGCTGGTCGGTCATTCCATGGGCGGGATGGCGATTCTGGCTGCCGCCGCGCAGTTCCCGGAGCTGTTCGAGAGCCGGGTGCTGGGGACGGCGCTACTGTCGACGGCCGCGGCCGAGGTCGCCCGCGCGGGTGCGGCCCAGCTGCTGAGCAGTCCGGCCATCGACGGCTTCCGGATGGCCGTACACACCTCGCCCGCCCTGGTCCAAGCCGGCCGGGTCTCGGCGCGCCGGCTGATCACCCCGGTCCTGCATGTGAGCTCATTCCACGGCGAGGTCAGCCCGACACTGTCCCGGTTCACCACCTCGATGATCGATCGGACCCCGGTCGAAACCATCGTCAAATTCCTGAAAGCCCTGGAACTGCATGACGAATCGGCCTCGCTACCGGCCTTGGCGCCGCGGCCGGCGCTGGTGGTCGGCGGTGGTCGCGATCTGATCATTCCGTTCCGCAATTCGCGCAAGCTGGCGCAATGTCTGCCGGACGCGGATCTGATCCGGGTCACCGATGCCGCCCACATGGTGCATCTGCAGTATCCGGATCTGGTCAATCTCGCCCTGGAGCGGCTGCTCGCGCGGGTGGGAGTTCTCGATGGAGAGGTCAGTTATGGCTGAGCGGCGCGGGCCGGTGGCGATGCGGGAATTGCCGACCGTGGCCGATACCGAGGCGCTCGGCCGGGAACTGGCCGATCTGCTCCGGCCCGGCGATCTGGTGGTGCTGGATGGGCCACTGGGCGCCGGGAAGACCGCGCTGACCCGCGGTATCGCGGCCGGATTGGGAGTCGCCGGCCGGGTGAGTTCACCGACCTTCATCATCGCCCGCCAGCATCGTGCCGGAGCCGGGAATTCGGTTCCGCTGGTGCATGTGGACGCCTACCGGCTGGGCGGAGATCTCGCCGAGCTGGACGCCCTGGACCTCGACGCGGACCTCGAGGAGGCGGTCGTGGTCGTCGAGTGGGGGCTCGGTGTGGTCGAACATCTCACCGACCGGCATCTGCGGGTGCGGCTGCGGCGGGAACCGGAAACCGAAACCCGGACCGCCACCTGGGAGTGGATCGACGGGTGATGCCCGGAGCCGGCCCTGTGATACTCGAGCGGCTGTGATACTCGAGAGGCTGTGATACTCGACACCACCACGACTCCGGGTAGCTGGACGGGCGCGGCGGCGTGCCGTCGGCGATTCGGTGACACATGTTGTGGCTGTTGGTCGTTGGTGGTCATCGGCCCGGCCCCGATCGCGGGGCCGGGATCGCCCCGCCCCCGCGAAGGCGGGCGGGGCCGCGTCGGCCGGTGCTACCGGGTGGAGTAGTGGGCATATGGCATATGACCACCCGGTATCGTTGAGGCAATCATGCTTGTACTAGCCGTTGACACCGCGACGCCTGCGGTCACCGCAGGGTTGGTGGAACTGGAGCAGGCCGATCCTCAGCCGCGGGTCCGTACTCTCGCCTCCCGGGTGACCGTGGACGCGCGCGCCCACAACGAGGTCCTCACCCCGCAGATCCTGGCCTGCCTCGCCGAATCCGGACATACCCGTACCGATATCGCCGCGGTGGTCGCCGGGACGGGGCCTGGGCCGTTCACCGGTCTGCGAGTCGGACTGGCCACCGCCGCCGCGTTCGGCGATGCGCTGGGCCTGCCGGTACACGGTGTCTGCAGTCTCGACGCGATCGCCGCCGAAGCCTGGCCCGAGGTGCACGGCACCGAACTGCTCGTGGTCACCGACGCGCGCCGGCGCGAGGTGTATTGGGCCCGCTATCGCCGCACCGGCCGGATCGAGGGTCCCGGCGTGTGCAAACCGGCGGATCTGGATTCCGGCGATGCCGCCGATATCGCCGGATCCGCCTCGCATGTCGACTTCTTCGATCTTCCGGTATTGCCGGTGGAGACGCCCTCACCCGCCGGCCTCGTGCGCGTCGCGGCCCCGGATCTGCTCGCGCGGACCAGTCCGAGGCCGCTGGTGCCGATGTATCTGCGCAACCCCGATGCGGTCGAACGCAGTTATCAGGTGGTGCGATGAGCCCCGAGCCCGTCAGCGCGATCCGTATCGAGCCGATGGTCCGGGCCGATATCGCGCGCTGCGTGGAATTGGAAACGCTGCTGTTCGCCGAGGACGACCCGTGGCAGGAGGTGGCCTTCCGGTCGGAACTGTCCGCCCCGCACAATCGGTACGTCGTCGCCCGCGCCGGCACCGGCGCGATGCTCGGCTACGCGGGGATCGCGCTGCTGGGCAACGATGAGCATCCCGAGGCCGAAATCCACACCATCGGTGTGGATCCGGCCGCGCATCGCGCCGGGATCGGGGCGCGGCTGCTGCGGGCGCTGCTGGCCGAGGCCGGAAAGCGCGGCGGCCCGGTATTCCTGGAGGTGCGCACCGACAACACCCCGGCGATCGCGCTGTACGAGAAGTACGGATTCCACATCATCGGGCTGCGCAAGCGGTATTACCAGCCCAGCGGATCGGACGCGTTCACCATGCGCCGCCCGGCGGTGGCCGGATTCGCGGCGGCCGCCACCGAGAGCGGGCGGGGTTCGGAGGTCGTGTCGTGATCGTCATGGGGATCGAAAGTTCTTGTGACGAAACCGGAGTCGGCATCGTCCGGCGGCATCCGGACGGCACCTGCGAACTACTCGCCGATGAGGTGGCCTCGAGTGTCGATCAGCATGCCCGCTTCGGCGGGGTGGTGCCCGAGATCGCCTCGCGCGCCCATCTGGAGGCGATCGTGCCGGCCATGCGCCGTGCGCTGTCGGCCGCCCGCATCGCCAAACCCGATGCTCTCGCGGTCACCATCGGTCCCGGATTGGCCGGTGCGCTGCTGGTCGGGGTGGCGGCCGCGAAAGCCTATGCCGCGGCGTGGGATATCCCGTTCTTCGCGTTGAACCATCTCGGCGGGCATGTCGCCGTCGACACCCTCGAACACGGTCCGATGCCGCCGTGTGTGGCGCTGCTGGTCTCGGGTGGGCACACCCATCTGCTGCGGGTCACCGATCTCGCCGAACCGATCACCGAACTCGGCAGCACCGTCGACGATGCCGCCGGCGAGGCCTTCGACAAGGTGGCTCGGTTGCTGGGACTCGGATTCCCGGGCGGCCCCGCATTGGAAGCCGCCGCGGTGACCGGCGATCCGGCCGCGATCGCGTTCCCGCGCGGGATGACCGGCCCCCGCGATCCGCGCTACGACTTCTCCTTCTCCGGCCTCAAGACCGCGGTCGCCCGCTATGTGGAAGCGGCGCAGCGCACCGGCGCCGAACTGCCGATCCCGGATATCGCGGCCTCGTTCCAGGAGTCGGTCGCCGATGTGCTGACCATGAAGGCCGTGCGTGCGGCACGAGACGAGGGCGTGCGAACCCTGGTACTCGGTGGTGGTGCGACCGCGAACTCGCGGATCCGTTCGATGGCCGAACAGCGTTGCGCCGAAGCCGGTCTCACGCTGCGGGTTCCGAAACCGCGGTTGTGCACCGACAACGGCGTGATGATCGCGGCGCTCGGCGCCCATGTGGTGGCCGGTGGCGCGGAACCGTCCGCGCTGACGGTGGCGACCGATCCGGGATTACCGGTGTCCACCAGCCAGATTCACTGAGCCGACCGTTATCCCGCCGAACCCGAATGCGGCGGCGGTAGCGGAATCGTCGACGTGCCCGGCGCGAAGAGCGGTTTGGGCAGCGGGGGCGTCGGTGTGGTGGTCGTGGTGTGGCTCGGGGCGGGCTTGGGGGTCGTGGTGGTCACCAGGGGTGCGTTCTGGCGCGGCGTGCTGGGCAGTGGAATCCGGGGCAGGTTCGGATCCGGCCGCAGTACCGGAGCGCTCGTGCTGGTGGTGGTCGTCGGCTGTTCGGAGGTGGTGGGCTGCGCGGTCGAGGTATCCGGTTGCGGGGGCACGGTCGCCGCCGGTGTGCGATCACCGGTCGGGGCGGGCCCGCCCGGCATCGGCGTCGTACTCGTCGGGGTCTGGGTGGTTCCCGCGGGAGCCACCTCGTCGTGCGTTATCGACGACAACTCCTTGACCCCGTATCCGGCCATCAGCCCGACCACGACCACCGCGCCGGCGAGGGTACCGACGAGTTTGGTGAAGGTGCGCGTGGAACCGTCGCCCCGGGCGGTCGGGGCGAACGCCGACGGCTGTGCCGAATCCGCGACCAGTGCCGCACCTTTGGCGGTGACGGCCTCGGGTTCGGGGACCGACATCACCGGGATCTCGAGCCGGTGGTCCAGGCCCCGGACGACGCTGACGATATTGGCGCCGCCGCCGATCATGGCGACCGCCTCGGGCAGCTGCGGTGCTCGCGCGAAAACTCCCGAGACGAAGATGGCCGCGTCGCGCAGCAGATCGGAGATCAGTTCACCGAAATCCGCGCGCGTCAGTTTCAGCGGCTGACCGGCGATGTGATCGATGGTGACCGCGGGTGCGATCGACAGATGTTCCTTCGCGGCGCGGCTGCGGTTGACGAGCGTATTGCGGTTCGGACGGGTGCCCCGGCGCGAGGTGTGGCAGTTCAGCAGGTGGTGGTAGATGGCCTCGTCGATGGCCGCGCCGCTGATGGTGTCGGTGCGCTCGGAGCGCAGCACCGTATCGTCGGCGATCTCGGCGACGGTGACGGTCATTCCGGTGGCGCCGAGGTCGACCAGCGCCACGGTCCGGTAGCGGTCGAGCAGGCCGGTATGGCGCAGATAGGTCAGTGCGGCGGTACTTTCGGGCAGCAGTTGCGCGTCCCGGCGCTGGCGCCCGATGGCGGCCCGGATCGCGACGGCCTGCTCGCGATCGCGGTAGGCGACCGCGATGGCGCCGGGCGGGGCCGGCTGTCGCGGCGGCCGTCCGGCCGGATAGGAACCGGTGGCGTGCCCTCCGGCCGGAGAGTAGCCGCTGCCGCGTTGCCGGCTCTCGCGCGGCATCCGGGACATCAGCTGGATCGAGGAGGCCACCAGGTCGCCCGGGTCGGAATGGGCAACGTCGGAGGACACGACGCGGTAGTCGAAGTTCTGGGTGCCGTTCGGCGTGGTGGAG
>JAFMQT010000454.1 GCA_017354515.1 Nocardia sp.
ATGAGCGCGCGCGATGTTCCCGAGGGGTTCGGGCGGCTGGCCGAGGAGAGCGAACGGTACCAGCCGAAAGTAGCTGCCCGCGTCGGTCTTTCGACACTGTTCGACGCCCCGCACCGGCGCGCCAAGGCGATCAAGGTACCGGTGCTGTATCAGGTATGCGACGAGGACTCGATCGCGCCGGTGGGCCCGACCCTCAAGGCGGCCGAGCGCACCAAGCACAGCGTCCTCAAGCGCTACCCGATCGGGCATTTCGACATCTACTTCGACGACTGGTTCGAGAAGGCCGTCTACGACCAGACCGACTTCCTGGTCTCGGTGCTGCGGCCGTAGCTGCCGCCGCTCACAGGTAGGACGTGTCGTTCACCAACCGGACCGAGGACCCACCGTCGGGATAGAACTCGGCGATCGACAACGATGCCAGATCCAGATGTAGCCGATACAGCAGTGACGGCCCCACCCCGAGCGCGAGCTGCAGCAACGTCTTGATCGGCGTCACATGGCTCACCACCACGACGTTGCCGCCCGGGTACTGCCCGAGCAGATCGCCGCGGGCGGCTTCGACGCGTTCACGCACCTGATCGAAACTCTCGCCGCCGGGTGCGGGGACCGACGGATCCGCGAGCCAGCGGGTGTGCAGGGCCGGATCGCGTTCGGCCGCCTCGGCGAAGGTCAGGCCCTCCCATTCACCGAAGTCGGTTTCGGTCAGCGATTCGAGCGTATGGACGGGGGCCCCGAGGGCGCGGGCCGCGGCCGCCGCGGTCTCCTGTGCCCGCCCCAGCGGGGAAGCGACGACTGCGGCGATATCGCCTTTGGCGGCAAGGTATTTCGCAGCGCGGTCCGCCTGATCGCGACCGAGTGCGGTGAGCGCGGGGTTACCCCGCCCGGAGTAGCGGCGCTGCACCGACAGTTCGGTCTGCCCGTGCCGCAGCAACAGCATCCGGGTCGGGCGACCCGTCGCGCGAGTCCAGCCCGGCCCCTGCGAAACCGCCGGATCCTGCCGCGGCGTCGCGCGTGTATCCGATTCGGGCCGGGCGGGCCCCCGCGATACGGCGGGAGGCTTCTCCTCGTGGCGCTCCCCGACCACGTCGGCAGCGTCCATGGCCTCGTTGGCCAACCGGTCGGCGTGGGAATTCTGTTCGCGCGGAATCCATCCGAACGTGACCCGGTCGAAGCCCGAGACGAGCTGGCGAGCCCGTTCGGCCAGTGGGATCATCGCCGGATGCTTGACCTTCCAGCGGCCCGACATCTGCTCGACGACCAGTTTGGAATCCAGCCGGACCTCCACGGTGCGCGCGCCGAGTTCGGCGGCGGCCGCCAGACCCGCGATCAGCCCCCGGTACTCGGCCACATTATTGGTCGTGACACCGAGGAACTCATGGCGCTCGGCCAGCACCTGGGTGCGGTCGGAATCCCAGACCACCGCGCCGTAACCGGCGGGTCCGGGATTGCCTCGCGAGCCGCCGTCGGCCTCGACGATCACATCGCGCGCCACCATTACAGCCCGGAGCGCTCGGTACGGACCAGTACCGCACCGCATTCGGGGCACCGCACCACGACCTGCGGTTCGGTCTTGGCGATCCGGGCGATCTCGCCCCGATCCAGTTCGATCCGGCAGGCGCCGCAGCGGCGGGCCTGCAGCAGTGCCGCGCCCACACCGTGCGCGGCGCGCTGCTTGTCGTAGACGGCCAGCAGTTCGGCCGGGAATTGCCCGATCAGCCGCTCGCGATCGCCGGTGCAACGCCCCTCGGCCACATCGAGATCGGCCACGGCCTGTTCCCAGCGCCCCCGCGCCAGCACCAGATCCTCCTCGGCACGGCTGAGATTGGCCCCGGCATGCTGGTGGTCGGCCACGGCGGCCTCGCGCCGCTCCATCACCTCGAGCAGTTCGTCCTCCAGGACGCCGCGCCGGCGCTGCAGGGTGCCCAGTTCGTGCTGCAGTTCCGACAGCTGTTTGGCACCGACCTTGCCCGCGTCGAGCACGCCGCGATCGCGTTCCTCGCGTTTGCGGACCGAGTCGACCTCACCCTCGAGTTTGCGGATGTCGCGATCCAGATCGTCGATCTGGATCTCGACCTTGACCGCGGCATCCTTGCGTTCGCTGCGCTCGGCTTCCAGCCGTCGCACCTCCTGCTCCTCGGGAAGCACCTTGCGACGATGCTGGATACGCGTCAATTCGGCGTCGACATCCGCGAGGTCGAGCAGTTTGGCCTGGATCGGTGATTCGACATTCAACGCGGGACATACTCCTCGGCACTCAGGCGGCAGATCACACTGTGGACGGTTGCGCCGGCGGCGAACAGCACGTGCCCGACACCGTTGATCAACCGTACTCCGTCCGCTCCGTTCCCCGATATCACCGCCGGTCGGGCACCCACACCAGCACCGATCGGCCCGGGGCGCGCGATCAGCCGTCGGCGGCGCCGAGGGTCCAGGGGTCGGTGCGCGCCGTGCTCACTCGCGTATCGATACCGGGCAGTGCGGACCGCACGACCGATCGTGCCTGCGCGCACCACGGGAACTCACTCGCCCAGTGCGCGACATCGATCAGCGCCGGCCCGCCGGCACGCAGATGTTCGTCGGCCGGGTGGTGGCGCAGGTCGGAGGTGACATAGGCGTCCACGCCCAGTGCCGACACGGCGTCGAGCAGTGAATCGCCGGCGCCGCCGCAGACCGCCACGGTGGCGATCAGGCGGTCCGGATCGCCGGCCGCACGCACGCCCCACGCGGTGCCCGGCAGCGCCGCACGCACCCGGGAGGTTAAGGCGCGCAAGGTTTCCGGAGTTCGCAGCGTACCGATCCGGCCCAGTCCGGTTCCGGTCGGCAGGTCGGCGCGTGCGGTGACATCGAAGGCGGGTTCCTCATACGGATGGGCCCCGCGCAGCGCGGCCAGGATCGGGGCGCGGGCCCCGGGCGGGGCGACGACCTCGATCCGATCCTCCTCGACCGACTCCAGATCCCCGACCTGGCCGATCGCCGGATTCGCGCCACCGATCGGACGGAACTGCCCGGTTCCCGGTACCCGCCAGCAGCATTCGCGATAGTCCCCCGCACCGCCGGCGCCGGCGGCGAACATCGCCGACAGCACCGCCTCGGTGTGGGTGCGGGGCACGAACACCACCCAGGTATCGCGGGCGGGCTCCGGTTTCGCCGCCACCGGACCGGAAATCTCCAGGCCCAGCGCATGGGCGAGGGCGTCGGACACACCGGGATCGGCGGAATCGGCGTTGGTGTGCGCGGTGAACAGGGCGCAGTCGTTGCGAATGAGCCGGTGCAGCAGAGCACCCTTGGGTGTGCTCGCGGCCACCGTGTCGACCCCGCGCAGCAACAGCGGATGGTGCACCACCAAAGCCTGTGCGCCCCAGCCGATCGCCTCATCCACCACCCCCGCGGTGGCGTCGACGGCGAACAGCACACGTCGCACCGGGGCCGCCGGATCACCGCAGACCAGACCCACCGAATCCCACGATTCGGCCAGCCGCGGCGGATACGCGTCGTCCAGTGCCGCGATCAGATCGCCCAGTGTCGTCGAATCGTTCACCACCACACCTCCGGCTCCTCGTTCGTGCGCTCATTATCCATTCCGGCTCAGCGGTTTCGGATCGATGCGCGACTACAGTCCGATGTCGGCGATCGCGGCGACCAGCCGATCCACCGCGTCCCGTCCGCGCACCGACACCCGCAGATACCTGCTGTCCAGACCTGGGAAGGTATCCCCCCGCCGGACAGCGATATTCTTGTCCGCCAAACGTTTTCGCAGCAACTCGCCGTCGGGGACGCGCAGCAGCAGGAACGGTCCCGCCGCCGGTTCGTGCACCTGGACGCCGAGTTCGCGCAGGCGCACGATCATCGCCGAACGCCGCTCCGCGATCGCGCGGGCGCCGGCCTGCGCCTCGGCGACCGCCGCCGGCCGGCTGGTGGCCGCGATCGCGGCCAGCTGCAAGGT
>JAFMQT010000455.1 GCA_017354515.1 Nocardia sp.
GTACCTCCTCGGTGGCGTCGAGCCCGAATTGCTCGGCCCAGTTGGGATGTTCACGAGGAGCGGTGAGGTCGGTGCTGAGCTGCATCACCTCCATGTCACCGATGTACACGCGATGGAAAACCGTCGTGCCCTCGGCTCGCCGCAACGGAACCTCGTGGTCGTACACGAATCTGAGTGAATCCCCCACCAGCGGCCGCTCGACGGCTGCCCGATAATCGGCCACCATATCCGGAACTTCACGGCGGGAGGTAGCCGTGAGATCGATATCATTCGACGGGCGTGCACCGTCGATCTGAGCGAGCAATGCCTGCCCGCCCTTCAATTCCCAGCTGTCCGGACTGTGGTCGAAGATCCGGGCCAGCGCCTTCTGCATGCTGTACTGCTGGATTTGCCAGCTGCTGTCCCCACCGGCATTCGCGGCGGCGTCGTGCAGCCGGTGGTAGAAGTCCATGACCGCATGCGGATCGGCAATATCGGTCGCCACCGGATCGACGGCGGGAGGTTCGGGGACCTCCTGTCCCTGCTGGTCCTGACCCTGCTGGTCACCGTGCTCTGGGTGATCGTGCTGTTCTTCCTCGAGCCTGTTCGGCGGTGAACCGTGGCCGTTCTCCGGCCGGGGTTCCTCAGGGACACCCTCGACCGCGCGGTTTCTTCCGGGCTGCTTGTTGACCGGTGCGTTCTGCTGATCATGGGGTTCAACGGCACTGGATCGGCCAAGCTTTCCCGACGATCCGCGGAAGGGCCAGCGCCGCCGACCGGTGCCGTCTGCTCGTGTGGCGTCCGGATCCGCGAATACTGTTTTCCGAGTCGACGACTCGCTGGTGGCGATACGCGGCTTCGCACCGACGGTACGCGGCCTGGCGCCACCGCCGGCACCGGTATTCATGTGCCCGTTGCCGATCGACTCCGGCCCCCCGGGCGGGCCGCGGAATCCGTGTGGCAGTGCGCCCGCGACGCCGCCCAGAAGGCCGTACGGCATCAGATCCCACTGGCCGGTATACGCCTTCTGCACCAGCACGCCCGGCGCCAACCCACTCACCCCACCCGCCGCGGCACCCGCCAACTGCACGGCCCCGCGGCGCGCGAATCCGCCTGCCCCGATCCGCTGCGCCAATCGGTTCATGACCCGTCCGCCGACGAACTGGCCCAGACCTCCTCCGGCGAATCCGCTGACCGCTCCCATCCCGACATCGCTCCAGGTGATGCCGTCACGATGCCCCTGGGCGACCTGAACGATCTGTGCGCCCAACGGGATTCCGCCACCCTGGATGAAGCCGAGTACGGCTCCGTTCTCGAGAATTGTTCTGCCCAGCCGCGTTCCGGCACCCAGGGCAGCTCCCTTTTCGATCGCGCGTTCTTCGGCGGCTCGCAATGCGTCCCGCTCGAGCGCCTCGATCAGCGCGCGATAGGCGGCCCGGATGGTGAGCCGAGTGCCCGCTGCTTCCGCTGCCCCGGCCACGGTCCCGATACCGGGTGTCACCGCGGCGACACCGAGTTGCAGAACCAGCGCGGCCAGTGAGGCGATGGTGACGTACTTGGTGAATTCCGCCTGCAACGACCCCTGACGGCATTGCGCCTCGAGGCTATAGCACTTGTTGGCGATCCCCCGCACACCACCGTCGAGGTCGGCGCTGTGTCCTCGGAGTGTCTCCCCAGTTTGTCCCCGGATGGCCGCCACGGCCAGGGCACCAGCGGGCCCGGTGAGGTTTCCTGCCGCCAGCACCGCGTCGCCCAGCTGTTTGAACATGTCGGCGCGCCGCCGCCCGGCATCCTCATCGAACTCTGGCCACGGACCCGCGACGAGTTCGACTACAGGACGCGGGATTTCGGGTGGGATTGTCAGCGTCACCGCGAGTTCGGACGGTCAGGATCTCGATCCGAGCGGGTGCGCGCGGCCGCGCCGATCACATCCTGAATTTCACGAAGATCGGCGGCACCGGGGACCAGTTCGGGCAGATCCGCCAGTAACCGCGCACTGTCGGTGATCGGCGCGGTGATCTCGGCACGTCTGCGTTGCGCGGTCGCGGCCGCGCGGCGAGCCGCCTCGGTTATCGATCCGGCCAGCCGATCCGGGTTCGTCTTCTGGAAAGCATTGTCCACCAACCGTGTTCCGACCACGATGCCGTAAGCGTCGACAGTGACCTCCACCGTGCGATCGTCCGACCACGCGGAACTTCGTGACCGGGCCAGTCGGTCACAGACGCCTGGTAGGTCGGCTTGTTGCTGGTCCAGGCCATCGAGTAGGGAGTTGACGATCCGTTTCAGTTCGAGGTTCGTCGCCGCCAGGTCGTCGGGGAACGGATCGGTCATCGGATACTCCTACCGGGTGGTGCCGCGGCCCGCGGCTGGGATCGGGTCCAGGCCCTGACCAGGGCGTATCGAGCTGCGGTTCGGAGGTAGGGGGTTCGGGCTGCTCCGCCCAGGGCGGTTTGCGCTTACTCTTGGCGGACTTGTTCTTGCGCGCCGCCTTCGGGCCTTTGCGGCCGGCGGGACCACTCACCCGTGGCCCGCCCGGCGAGCCACCGGGACGTGCGGGCTGGTCCCCGGGTGCCGAGTGACCGACGGTCGCGTGATCGGCCGGCGCCGAATTCATCGCGGCTTCGGCGAATTCCTCGAATCCGGGACCGTCCGGTGAATCGGCTGCGGGACCGGATGTTTCGAATCCGGACCGACCGGCCCGGTGATCGGTGGCGAGCAGTTTCGGCGCGGGCTCCACCGTAGCTCTCGGTGCGCTGGTCGAGCCCTGTGGGTTCGGCTCCCCTGCTGTGCCCCAGGGAATCCTGGAGCCCGTTTCCCCGGTTTCGGGACCCGCACCGCCCGGCGACCGCGCACCAGTCCGGCCGGGGGTGTCCGCCTGCCCGCTGTCCCACGGATGAGTGGCCGCCGTAGGAACGGGGCCGACGGGCGCAGGGGACGCGGGTGCGGGTGCGGGTGCGTCCCGCGCGGTCTGTGCCGGGCGCGCGACCACTGGGTACGAGTGAGAACCGGATTGCGGCACTACAGGTGCTGAGTAGGTGTCAGGGAGCGGAACCGCGGTGTTGTGCATATGCTGCCCGCCGGTCACGTCGGCGTTGTCGAAGTCGTTCGACGTCCGCTCGATCGAGATGCCGGTCTGTTGCAAAATTGCGGCCAGGGCCGCGACATTGTCGATCGCCGTCGCGGCGTCCGGCTCATAGGTACTGGCGAAAGCCTTTCCGGCGGCGTCGTTTCCCCAGAAATTTCCCCCGCCCGCCATCTGTGCTTCGAGTTCACGCAGGGCGATATCGAGTTCGTGTCCGGCACTGATGAATTCGGGGCCTTGATCGGCGAATCGCTCGGAGTCGATTGAGAAGATTCCGCCCATGTCCCAGCCTAAGGATTCCGCCGTACTCGGGTGATCAGCCCTGACAACTCCCGCGACATGACCAGATCACCCGTAGTGTATCCGAGTGTTGCTCCACGTATACCTATCTGCCGCTTCGTCGAGGAGCAAGCAGGCGGTTCCCGGCAATGGGAATGATTGCTCGGCGAAGGCTTCGGCGCCCTCCCGGGCAGCGGTGGCTAGTTCAGCGCGTGCAGGCGCTTGACGGTCGGCGAGGTCGGCACCTCGCCGGGGTCCGGGTAGGTGCCCAGCACGCGGTCCGCCGTGCCGGCGGTGGTGACGGCGAACCAGTATCGCTCGCTCTTGTAGTGGTGGAGCCGATGGTTGCGCCACACCATCCGATACCACCGCGAGCGCGGCCGGTAGTCGGTGTGCAGCAGATAGTGGGTCCACTCGTATGCCGACAGCAGTACAAACATCGACACCAGCATGGAGAACATGGCCGGCCAGGTCGGTGTCACCAGCCACGCCAGTACGGCGAACTCCGGTATCAGCTGCAACTGCACCTGCCACGGGATGAACACCAGCCCGATCGCACGCGGATCCGCATGGTGTTCACGGTGTTTGCGCGACAGCAG
>JAFMQT010000132.1 GCA_017354515.1 Nocardia sp.
ACTGCGGCGTGAGGCGGCCGAGTTGTTCGACCGTTCCGGCCAGCGGCGGCCGGGCCTTGGTGAGCAGATCCGCGACCGAGGCCGTGCCCGCGTCCAGCGAATCTATGGCCGAACCGATCGGATCGCGGTCGTGCGCGAGCTGGGTCACCAGTTGTTCCAGTTTGTCGATCGCGTCGGAGAATTGATTTCCGTGCTGCGCCAGCGTTTGCATGACCTTGTTCAGATTGTCGATCAATTGCCCGATCGTGTCGCTGCTGTCGGCCAACCGCGAGGAGAACGACGCGGTCTTGCTCAGCAGTGAATCGACCGCTCCCTCCTGGCCCTGCACGATCTGCACCAGCGACCAGGTCAGCGAATTCACATCCCGCGGATTGAGCCCCTGCACAACGGGTTTCAGACCGCCCAGCAGCAGGTCCAGGTCCAGGGCCGGCTGCGTCTGCTGCAAGGGGATCTGCGCTCCGGAATGCAATGTCTGCGTCGAGCCCGGCCCATCGGCCAATTCCAGGTACCGGTCTCCGGTCAGATTCAGATAGCGAATGGCGGCTTTGGTCCCGCCGGTCAGCACGATATCGCGATCGGCGTCGAAATCGACCACCACCCGCTGATCATCGCGCACCGTCAGCTTGCGTACCTTGCCGACCTCGACGCCGGCCACCCGGACGGACGCTCCGGGATGCATTCCCGAGGAGTCGGAGAATACGGCGGAATACTCATTGGTCGTCCCACTGCGATACTGCCCGAAAACGACGATCAGGAATACCGACAGCACCACCATCACCAGGCCGAAGATGGCGAACTTGACCAGCGGCGCCTCCCGGCGCCCGGTACTCATCGCGGACCTCGCGCGGGTGCGGGCGAAGGAGGCAGTATCGGCGGCGCGTTGAGCGGTCCGTACAGCAGGGTCTCGAGCAGATCGTTGTTGACGCGCAGCGCGCGGTTGGTGTTCGGGAACGGCACCGCGCCGTCATCGACGATGAGCATCTTAGGTTTGCCGTTATAAGGCACCGGCATTCCCATACAGTGCGGACCACCTTTCGCCGCGACCTTCGGTAGGTCGCGCGGATACTTATAGGGTTCGGCACCCCACAGGAAATTGACCGTCAAACCGGCACCCGGAATATTGAGGTGCGGAACTTTGGACAGGTAATCCAATCCGTCGACCGAACATTTCAGGCCCGGACCGTATTCGGCGGTCAAACCCGTGGTCGGCACCAGCAGATGCAGCATCGAGGCCAGATTCCCGCGATTATCGCTGAGCACCTGATTGCCGACCTGCCCCAGCCCGATCGCGCTGACCAGCAGCGCGTCCAGATTCTTCTGTTCGTCGGTGAGGGTCTGGCTGATCTTGGTGGTATTTCCCGCCACGGCGGTCAGATTCGGCGCCGCGTCACCGTAGGAGGCGGCGACATTCGGCCCCATCTGGAGTTCGTTGTTCAACGACGGCAGCGCCGGTTGCACCTTGGCCAGCAGGGAGTCCATATCGGCCAGCATCTGTCCGACCTGATCGCCGCGGCCGTCGGTTGCCCCGGCGATCGCGCCCAGCGTCTCGTTCAGCTTGTCCGGTTCGATCTGCCCGAGTACCGCGGTGAGTTTCTCGAAGACCGTATTGATCTCCACCGTCACATGCTGGGAATCGAATATCTGACCGGCGTGCACCGATTTCCCGGACTTGGTCGCCGGCGGGGTGAATTCGATGAATTTCGCACCGAACGCCGTGGTGGAAGCGATATCGACGGTGGCATTCGAAGGTATGCGCCGGAGCTTGTCGGAATCGATCGCCAGCTGGATCGCGGCCTGCCCATCGGGCCGGTCCTCGATGGTGGCCACCTTACCCACCTGGACCCCGCGCATCTTGACCTTCGCGTCCGGATACATGACCAGACCCGCGCGCGGCGACATCACGGTGATGCGCGTGGTATCGGCGAAGTCGCCCTGGAACATCACCACCGCGAGGGAGATCACCCCGACGATCGCGAGGATCGACAGCAACCCGACCAGCGGGCGGAACATACTGCGCCACATGTTCACTCACCTAGCCCGACAGGTTGAAATTGCCGTTGGAACCGTAAATCGCCAGCGAGACCAGCAGCGTGACCGAGACGACCGCGATCAGCGAGGTCCGCACCGCATTGCCCACCGCGATGCCCACCCCGGACGGACCACCCGCGGCGAAGAAGCCGAAATAGCTGTGTATCAACAGAATTACCAAGGCCATCAGAATCGCCTGCACGAACGACCACAGCAGATCCAGTGGATTGAGGAAGGTCGCGAAGTAGTGGTCGTAGAGTCCCGCCGACTGGCCCAGGATGAACACCGTGGTGAACCGGCTCGCGATGAACGAGGCCACCACCGCGATCGAGTACAGCGGGGTGATCGCGATCATCCCGGCCACCAGCCGGGTCCCCACCAGATACGAAACCGGTTCGATCGCAATCGATTCCAGCGCGTCGATCTCCTCGTTGATCCGCATGGCGCCCAATTGCGCGGTGACACCGGCACCGAAGGTCGCCGCCAATCCGATCCCGGCCACCACCGGCGCGGAGATGCGCACATTGATGAACGCGGACAGGAATCCGGTGAGCGCCTCGATGCCGATATTGCCCAGCGAGCTGTATCCCTGCACCGCGAGGGTGCCACCGGTGGCCAGGGTCAGGAAGCTGACGATCACCACGGTACCGCCGATGGCGGCCAAAGTGCCTGAGCCCATGCTGAACTCGGCGATCAGCCGGATGGTCTCCTTACGGTAGCGTGACGCGGCGAACGGCGCCCCGGCCAGCGCTCGCAGATAGAACAGGGTGTGATCGCCGATATTGCCCAGGCTGTTGACGGGTTTGCGGACCCGCCGCACCAGCACCGGATATCGTGCGCGGAGAACGTATCTCGTACTCGGAACCACAGCGCCTCCCCCTCATTTGGCTGTCATCTGGATACCGATGGCGGTAACCATGACATTGATGACGAACAAGGCCATAAACGCGTAGACCACCGTCTCGTTGACCGCGTTACCGACCGCCTTGGCGCCGCCGGAGACGATCAATCCGCGATAGCACGCGATCAGTCCGGCGACCAGCCCGAACAGCAGGGCCTTGACCATCGAGATGAGCACCTCACCGAGCCCGGTCAGCAGGGTCAGGCCGTTGGCGAACGCACCCGGGTTCACATCCTGGACGTAGACCGAGAACACGTAACCGCCGACGATGCCGATGATGCAGACCAGGCTGTTCAGCAGCAGTGCGACCAGTCCGGAGGCCAGCATGCGGGGGGTCACCAGCCGCTGCACCGGATTGATGCCCAGCACCTCCATGGCGGCGATCTCCTCGCGGATGGTGCGCGATCCCAGGTCCGCGCACATCGCGGTGGCACCCGAACCGGCCACGATCAGCACCGTGACCATCGGCCCAACCTGGGTGACCGCACCGAAAGCGGTACCGGCCCCGCTCAGATCGGCCGCGCCGAGTTCGCGCAGCAGGATGTTGAGGGTGAAACTCACCAGCACGGTGAACGGAATCGCCACCAGCACCGTCGGTACCAGCGACACCCGCGCCACGAACCAGGACTGTTCGAGGAATTCACGCCCTTGGAACGGGCGGCGGAACAAGAATCGCACCGCGTCGGCCGACATGGCGAACAGTCCGCCGACGGCTTGCAGCGGGCCCGACGATCGGCGAGCCATGGTCCGGGACCATCCGGGGAGGGTCATCGCCATATCAGCCTCACCGTCTGCTCGACACCGAATCGATCGGCGACTGGGCAGTTCACTGGGCTCATCGACGTCACCGCTTCCGTACTACGCACTACCGTTCCGGTCACCGCCGAGACAACCTCGTCGCCCGCTCACGGGGACCGTGGGCGCGACCGGCCGGACAACCCCGCCGCGCTGGCGACCACACTAGCGGAAATCTCATTCTCGGTTTCGATAATGCTACATCCCGCAGGAAAGAATTCAATAGTAGAAGATCGCAACTCTTGTTTCACTTGTCGATCCCGATTTTTTCGGTACAGCGTTGTTATCGTCTGGTATCGATCCAGGTCAGACCCGTCGAGTACATCCCTCGGCCAGGAGGGCGCAATGTCCGGTCCACGACTGTCCGGCCTGCTACGGATGCGCGTCCGGCGACGAGCACACTACTCCCCCGCGCCCGTGCGGACACTGATCATCGTCGCCACGGTAAGTCTCTCGGCGATCACCACAGCGCTGTTCGGCAGGCCCGCACCCGATCCCGCCCCGCCGGATCCGGCCGGGGACCGCTGGATCACCGGGCCCGGAACCCTGACCTTCACCAGCGCGCCCGCCCTCACCCCCACTATGGTCGCCGGATCGGTCGCGGTACACCTCGGCGCGACACCCCCGGTCGACGGCTTCTGGACCGCGATGGTCGACGATATCGCGCCCGATGGCGCACCGACCCTGCTCACCAGCGTGCGTGGGCCGTTCAGCGCCACCGCACCCGATTCCGGCGTACCGTCGACGATTCCGGCCCGGGCGCGACTGCGGATCGGCCACCGGCTCCGCATCGAACTGTCCACCGCGGCGCCCCCGCGAGCCGAATCCCGGTCCGCACGACCGGATCCGGGTACCGCGCCGCCTGCGCCCCGATAGTCCTGGTGGGACAATACGGGGGCACGCGATCCGGCGCGCGGGCGGCGAGGTGGAGTGATGGAATTGGTTCGGGTGGGGCTGGCCTGGAATCCGTCCCGGGGCAGGCGACGGCTGGGCCGGCTGCGGCCACCGGTCGATCTCGATCTCGCGGCCATCCTGCTGGCCGGCGGTGACCCGGTCGAGGTCGTGTATCACGAACATCTGACCTCGAACGACGGGGCAGTGCGACTACTCGGCGACAGTATCGACGGGTCGGCGCCCGGTGACGACGAGACCATCACCGCCGACCTGACCCGGATCGACGATTCGATCACCGAGATCGCGATCCTCGTAACCTGTTCCAGTGGGCAGACTTTCGGCGAGATCATCGACGCCCACTGCCGGATCCTCGATGCCGCCGGCGCCGAGATCACCGATTGCCCACTGGCCCCGGCGACGGCCACCGGCATGGTGGTCGGATCGTTCATCAGGATGGCCGACTGGGGGTTTCGCGAGATCGCGGCCGCGGTCAGCGCCACGCATCCGGTCGAGGCGCTGCCGCAGCTGCCCAATCTACTGGCCTGAACAGCTATAACACCCGGTCGGCACACATTCCGGTCGCGAAATCGTGAAGTTTTGATCTGAAATACCGTGCTGTTGCCGCGAAGTGGCTTACGCTCGAATGGCTCCGGTTGCTCGGAGCTTGCAGAGCGGGTCGCCACGCCCACAGCGTCCCGCTGTCGCAATATCAGGTCAGATGGGGGCTGCGTCCCCGACAGCCCCCATCGCCCCTGAACAAGAACCGTCGGACGCACCACTGATAGATCGAGGGACTGTATGCGAGCATCCCACGCTTCATCACCAGCCGAGCGATTGCTAGCCGAGATCTACCAGGCCGGCTACAGCTCCGTCGACGACTTCATCGACCGGCTCCGGGTTCGCCGGTGGGACACCCGATACGGCAGCTCCGCACTGCTGAACCACTCCACAACCGTGCGGGATCCGTTCACCGGATCCGTCTACTCTCCACTGGGCGCCACCAGTCCGCTGGCCGGACTCAGCCGCCCGTATCCCGAGATATCCACCGGCGACCCGATCGACCCGGAAGCCGTCACCGAGGAGTTTCCCGTTATCCAGCGGATGTGGGTCATCCCCGAACTCCGCGCGAGCTGATACCGCGAACCGGCACGAAAAGTGGCGGCCACATTCTGTCGAGGATGTGGCCGCCACTGTGTCGTGGTCAAACCTGTCGTAGTCAACCTGTCGTAGTCACCGGGTCAGAACTGCGGCAGCGACTCTCCCTGCACCAGTTCGAGATTCATCTCGATCTTGACCGTGGTGCCGATCGCGGCGACACCGGCCCGCACCATGGCGTTGTAGTCGATCGCGAAATCGCTGCGGTGCAACTGGGTTTCCGCGCGGAACGCGGCGCGTACACCACCCCACGGGTCCGGGCCGTGGCCGCCGTAGGTCACGTCCAGTTCGACCGGGCGATGCTGACCGTGCAGCTGCAGTTCGCCGGCCATCACCCAGCGGTCGCCGGCGATGCGCTTGAAACCCGAACCGGTGAAGGTGATCAGCGGATAGGTCTCCACGTCGAGGAATTCCGCCGAGCGCAGATGGTCATCGCGCATCTGGATGCCGGTATCGATGCTGGCCGCCTTGATCTCGGCGAATCCCTTGGTCTGCTCGAAGACCTCGGCGACGTCCAAACGTCCGGAGATCTCGGCGAACCGCGCGTTGATACTCGCGATGCCCAGATGCCGCGAGACCGCGATGACCTCCGAGTGCATCGGATCGATGGTCCACGGACCCGCCGGCGGGGTGCCGACCGAGTCGGCCTCCGGCTGCAGCCGGACATCACCGAGCTGACCGGCCCCCGACGCCGAGACCCGGGCGACCTGGGCCATCGGCTGATAGCCGGGCGCGGTCACCACCGCGGTATGCATTCCGGCAGGGAGGGCTTCGGTGGTCACGACGCCACCGTCGTCGGCCTGGGCCCGGGCGAGCTGACGCCCCTGCAGATCGGTGACGGTCAGCAGTGCGCCCGGTACCGGCCAGCCCTCGGGGTTGCGCACCTGCGCGGTCAATCCGCTCATGACAGCTCCCTGTTCTCATCGACGCCGGTGGGCTGGATACCATTGTGCCGCACGCCGTTGTACTGGCCGTTCGCACCTGCGGGCGACTCGGCCACGCTCTGGCTGCCCCCCTCTTCGAGGTCGTAACCCAGCCGCACGTCATGGGCGATCTCGCCGCCGCCGACACTGATCCGGCTCGATACCGGGGGATATCCGCGAGCCACGATCGTGTACTCACCCTCGCCCAGATCGCTGAGGACATAGTGCCCGTTCTCGTCCGTGTGGGCGGTTCCCAGCGCGTTACCGGCGCGATCGAGCACGGTGACCTGTGCGTCGGGAACCGCGACGCCACCGGCCAGGACCGTGCCGGTGAGCGCGGCCGTCGGCGCGAGCTCGATGTCGTGGCTCAGCAGACCGCTCTCGGGCACGACCAGCGCGGTCGCGTTCGGGCGCATCCGGTCGGCCACCGCGACCAGCGTGTAGGTGCCGGTCACCACGCCCATGCAGGAGTACCGGCCATCGGCGCCGGTCACCGCGGCGCCGACCACCTCACCGCGCAGATCGGTCAGGGTGACGGTCGCGCCGGACACCGGCTGACCGGCGGCGGTGCGCACCAGACCGGACACCTCACCCGAACCCTGCAGGGTCAGATCCAGTCGCTGGGCGCGACCGTCGGTGGTGACATTGACCGCCGAGGGCTGATGTCCGTTCGCGGAGACGATCAGCACATAACTGCCCGCGCCCGGCGGGTCGATCGAGTAGTGACCGCCGGCGTCGCCGGTGGCCCGGGACACCTGGTGCCCACGCTGGTCGATCAGGGTGAACGCCGCGCTGCCGACCGGGCGGCCGTCCGCCCGCCGTACCTGACCGGCGATGGACGTGCCTCCGCCGTGCGAGCTGGCCACCGAATTCTCGGTCATCGCCGATACCTCCGCTATTCGAACTGGGTTGAGACCGTCGGCCGCGGCATGCCGGCCGGCGCCGGCCGCGGCCAGGACCGGTTCGGGCCGGGACACCGCCTGCGCGAGTACCTCCCGTTCCTCGGCCCATTCCGCCTCGATCGCGTCGACCTCGGCCTCGTCCAGCGGGGCCGGGGCCGCAGCGTCCTGCAGCGGAATTTCCTTCATGAACATCATGACGACGCAAGCCAGCAGTGCCACACCCGCGGCGGCGTAGAACACCCCGTGCATCGCGTTGGTGAAGCCGATCAGGATCGGCTCCCGAATCATCTGCGGCAGCGCCGCGATACCGCTGGTGTTCGCCTGCATCTGGTCGAGTTTGTCCGCGCTCATACCGGGCGGCAGATGACCACCGAAGGCGTCGGTGATCTTGTGCGGCAGCAGGTTGAACAGAATCGTCAGGAAGACCGCGACACCCAGCGTGCCACCGACCTGCCGGAAGAAGGTCGCCGACGCCGTCGACACACCCATATCCGAACGCGGACCGGCATTTTGGGCAGCGATGATCAACGTCTGCATACAGCAGCCCAGACCCAGGCCGACGATGACACCGACGCCCTCGACCTGCCACATCGGGCTGTCGTACTTCAGCTGCGCGTACAGCACCGCGCCGACGGTCACCAGGAAGGTGCCGATCACGGGCAGGATCTTGTAGCGGCCGGTGTTCTTGACCACCACGCCCGAGATCATCGAGCCGACCATGATTCCGATCACCAGCGGCAGCATCAGCAGACCCGCCTTGGTCGGCGAGTTGCCGCGCACGACCTGCAGATACAGCGGCACCATACTGATCGCGCCGAACATCGCGATACCGACGATGAAACCGCCGAGGATCACGATCGAGAAGGTGGAATTCTTGAACAGCCGCAACGGAATCAGAGCGGCGTCCTTCATCAGGAATTCGACGCCTAGGAACAGCACCGCGCCGACCGCTCCGACCGCGTAGCAGATGATCGAGTTGTGCGAACCCCAGCCCCAGCCGCGGCCCTGCTCGGCCACGATCAACAGCGGCACCACACAGATCGCCAGCGCTACCGCACCGAACCAGTCCACCCGATGGTTCTGCCGATGATGCGGAACATTCAGCACCTTGGCCACGACACCCAGTGCGATCACACCGATCGGCACGTTCACCAGGAACACCCAGCGCCAGCCGTCGACTCCCCAGAGAGTGTCGTAGTCGGAGAACAGACCACCGAGCACCGGGCCCAGCACGGTCGCCGATCCGAAGACCATCATGAAATAGCCCTGGTACCGGGCACGTTCGCGCGGCGGGACGATATCGCCGACGATGGTCATGGCCAGCGACATCAGGCCACCGGCACCCAGCCCCTGGAAAGCACGGAAGCCGGCGAGTTCGTACATCGAGGTGGCGAAGGTACACAGCGCCGACCCGATCACGAAGATCCCGATCGCCAGCAGATAGAAGGGCTTGCGGCCGTAGATGTCGGCCAGCTTCCCGTACAGCGGCGTCGTGATGGTGGCCGTGATCAGATACGCGGTCGTCGCCCACGCCTGCTGATCGAAGCCGTGCAGACTGTTGGCGATCTTAACGATCGCCACACTCACAATGTTCTGATCCAGCGCCGCCAGGAACATCCCCAGCAACAAACCGGACAGAATCGTCAGAACCTGCCGGTGCGACAATCTCGGTCTCTCACCGACCTCCGGCAGGTCCGGCACGGGAGCCGGAGCCTCAGTGGTTGCAGTCGTCATGTCTTCAGCCCTAATCCGATTCGGCAGTCGTAGATTTCTCGATACCGCTGATCAACAGTTCGAGCAGTTCGGTCAATTTGGCGCGGTCCGCGTCGGGCCAGTCGGCCATGACCTCGGCCAGCCAGGTGTTGCGGTTGCGGCGGTTCTCCTCGAAGACCCGGACCCCCTCCGCGGTGGGCGTCAGCACACACGCGCGCCCATCCACCGGATCGGCCCGGCGCTCCACCAGACCGTGCGCCACCAGCGAGCGGGTCTGTCGGCTGATGGTCGAGGTCTCGGCATGCATGGTGTCGGCCAGCTTGCCTGTCCGCTGCGGACCGTCGTGAACAAGGCAGAACAGTACCCCGTAGGCGAGCCGCTCCAGTCCGTCCGGACCGTACTTCGCCAATTGCGATTTCGTTCTGCCCATCCCGCGCATCAACCGGATCAGCTGTGCGCCGAGCCGGT
>JAFMQT010000133.1 GCA_017354515.1 Nocardia sp.
GAGGTCATCAGACGCACGGCACACAAGTCCGGGAGGTCGTCATGACGTGCGACTCGATGTTGATCGCCTACGACGGTTCGGAGAACGCGAAACGCGCAGTCGAATACGCCGGACGGTTTTTGTCGGCGTCCAGGGCGGTGGTACTCACCGCCTGGGAACCGATGGCACGTCAAGCGGCCCGGCTGTCCAGCCTTTCCGGGGTGATGCAACCGGAATGGGTTCCCGACGAGGCGATCGACGATATCGCCTATATCGATGCCAAACAGATCAACGCCCAGGGGGTCCGGCTCGCCGAATTCGCCGGCCTGCACCCGGAAGCCCGCACCGCCGAATGCACATCGACGATCTGGAACGCGATCGTCGATGTGGCCGACGAGCTGGATGTGGACATCATCGTGGCCGGAACCCGCGGCAGTACGGGGGTGCGGGCGCTGCTGCACTCCAGTGTCGCCGAATCGGTTCTCAAACACTGTCATCGGCCGATTCTGCTGGTTCCGCCCGGTAAATGCGCACCGGTCGAAGCGCCCGCGAACGGTCGCAACCGCGCATCCAGCGCCACCTGAGATTCCCGTCGCACCCTGCCGTGCCCCACCGGGGCCGGGACTAGTGTCGGGGTATGAACGGTTTTCTGCTCGCCCGCCCGACCGGGGTGCTCCGCGCGAGCGGAACCCGGCGTGCGTTCGACGACGGGCGCGCCGCCGCGGCGGCCGTACGCACCGGCGAGGCCGAGATGATCGTGGGGGCGCTGGCCTTCCATCCCGAGGATCCGGCGGCACTGTGGGAGCCCGAGCGGTCCGAGCAGTCGGCCGCTCCGTGGCGTCCGGCCGCCGTGCCGCCGCTTCCACCGATCCACGTGGTGGCCGAAATCCCCAGTCCCGCCGAACATGTGGCGCGGGTGACCAAACTCGTGGAACTGCTGTCGGATCCGGGACAGCCGCTGCGCAAGGTGGTGGCGGCGCGATCGGTGATCGCCGAGGCGGAGCGGGCCCTGGAACCGGAGGTGATCAGCGCGCACCTGCTGGTGCGGCATCCGCGCGCCAATATCTTCGCCGTCGACCTGACCTGCGCCGGCCGCCGCGGGGAAACCCTGGTCGGCGCGACACCGGAAGTGCTGGTCAGCCGGCACGGGGATGTGGTGACACTGCGGCCACTGGCCGGCACCACACCCCGGCATCCCGATCCCGGCATCGATGCCGAGAATTCGCGAGAGCTGTTGTGCAGCACGAAGAATCGTGACGAACACGCGTTCGTGATCGAGTGGATCCGGCAGCGGCTCACCCCGATCTGCGAGCTGACCATCCCCGCCGAACCCGAACTAGCCGCCGCCGGCGGCGTGTGGCATCTGGCTACCCCGATCACCGGACGCCTGCGCGATCCGGACATCACCGCCCTCGACCTGGCGCTGCTGTTGCACCCCACCCCGGCGGTCTGCGGCACCCCGACCGAACTGGCACTGCGGACGATCAGCGAATTCGAGGAGCCGCGCGGCGGCTACGGTGGCGCGGTCGGCTGGTGTGACGGTCGCGGCGACGGGGAATGGGTGGTCGCGATCCGCTGCGCCGAACTGTCGGCCGACGGGCGCGCGCTGCGCGCGTTCGGCGGCGGCGGCATCGTCGCCGCCTCGGATCCGCGCACCGAACTGGAGGAGACCACGGCCAAACTCCGCACGCTGCTGGGCGGTCTGGGCTGTGAGGTTGCCCACCGGTGAGCGCCGTCGACGATGCCGGCTTCCTGGATCCGCGCCGCAATGTTGTAGGTTGGCTCGCAAGTCTGCGTCGATGTCAGGAGTACACGCGATGAAGTTTGCCGCCCCGGGAGTTGCGAGTGCGGTCGCCGGAGCACTGCTCGGCGCGATCGCGGTGTTCGTCGTCGTCACGGCGACCGCTCAGAACACGCGGCCCGAGGTGGATCGCAGTGGGGACAAGGCATCCTCACTGCTGAACAACGTTGAGTACGGCGCACGCTGACGCTGCGACCGCCGCTGCCCGCGCCGCGGATCGGGCCCCCGGCTCCGGGGGCGATTCCCCGGCCACAGCACCACTGGGTCGGCGCTGGTTCGCCGGAACCGTTCTGGTCGCCTTCGCGCTGACCTTCCTGCAGGCGCCCGGAAACACCGTCGCCGACACCAAATACGATCTCGCCCAGAATCCGGTCGGATTCCTGCGCCGCGCCGCCCACCTGTGGAGCAGTCAGGCCCCGATGGGCCAGGTCCAGAATCAGGCCTACGGATACTTCTTCCCGCACGGAGCGTTCTTCGCACTCGGCCACATGCTCGCGATTCCCGCCTGGATCACCCAGCGGATCTGGTGGGCGCTGCTGATCCTGGCCGGGTTCTGGGGAATCATCCGGCTCGCCGAAGTGCTCGGAATCGGCAGTCGCGGCTCCCGGGTGGTCGCGGCGATCGCCTTCGCGCTCTCACCCCGGGTGCTGACCACGCTGGGGTCGATCTCCTCGGAGACACTGCCGATGATGCTGGCGCCGTGGGTGCTGCTGGCGCCGGCGGCCCTGGGCGTGGCCGGCCTACCGCGAATTCCCGTCGACCGCTCCGGAATCCGGCGACTGCTCCCTCGCCGGCCGACCGCGCGATCACTCTCGCTGCGCGGACCGACTTCGCCGGCAGTGAGCGCTCTCGCCCTCGCCCTGATGGGTTCGGTCAACGCGGTGGCGACGATCGCGGCCTTCCTGCCGGCGGCGCTGTGGTGGGCGTCCTATCGGCCGGACCGCACCTGGTGGCGTTTCACCCGGGTCTGGATTCCGCTGCTGGTGCTGGGGACATTCTGGTGGGTGGTGCCGCTGCTGGTGCTGGGAAAGGTCAGCCCGCCGTTCCTGGACTACATCGAGTCCTCCGGGGTGACCACCCAGTGGGCCAACCTCGGTGAGGTGCTGCGCGGCACCGACAGCTGGACACCGTTCGTATCGCCGGAGCGCATCGCGGGCGCGGTGCTGGTCACCCAACCGGCGGCGGTGCTGGCCACCGGAGCGATCGCCGCGGCGGGGATGGCGGGCCTGGCGTTGCGTTCGATGCCGGCCAGGGGCCGATTCACGCTGATCCTGATCGTCGGTCTGGCCGGCATCTGTGCCGGATACGCCGGACCGCTCGGGGGGCCGTTCGCCGAATCGGTGCGGACCTTCCTGGACGCGGGCGGCGCGCCGCTGCGCAATGTGCACAAACTCGAACCGCTGATCCGCATACCGCTGGTGATCGGCCTGGCACATCTGCTGCGGCGGATCCCGCTACCCGGTTCGGTGTCGATGCGCCGGTGGGTCGGTGCGTTCGCCCATCCCGAACGGGACCGGACGGTCGCGGTCGCGGCCTTGCTGCTCACCGCGCTAGCGCTGTCCACCTCGCTGGCCTGGACCGGGAAACTGGCGCCGCGCGGCGCCTACGACCACGTTCCGCACTATTGGGAACAGACCGCGCAATGGCTGGCGCACAACGCGTCCGACACCCGGGCGCTGGTGGTGCCGGGAGCCCCCTTCGGCAGTCAGATCTGGGGGCTGACGCGCGATGAACCCCTGCAGGCACTGGCGAGCACCCCCTGGGCGGTGCGCGATTCGGTCCCGCTGACCCCGCCGGGCGCGATCCGGGCGATGGACTCGGTGCAGCGGCTGATCGCCGACGGCCGCCCCTCGACGGCGCTGGCCTCGACACTGACCGCACAGGGCATCGGTGTGCTGGTGTTACGCAACGATCTGGATCCGGACACCTCGCGCTCCACCCGGCCGATGCTCGTCCACGCGGCGATCGAACAGTCACCGGGGATCACCAAGGTCGCCGAATTCGGCAATCCGATCGAGGTGGGGCACGGCGACGGTCTGGTCGCCGACGGTGATCTGCGGCCCACCTACCCGGCCGTGCAGATCTACCGGGTTTCGGCCGCCGACCAGGGCACCCCCGCCGAAATCCACAGTGGGCGGGGCGCGCCCGACCGCTTCCCGGGTGCGCGGACGGTGCCGCTGGAATCGGCTCCGCGGGTGCAGGGCGGTCCCGAGGTGCTGGAACGACTGCGGCGCGAACGCTCCGATCTCGACGGCCCGACGGTGCTGGCCGCCGATGCCGCCCGAGCCGGGCTCGCGCCCGCACCCACCACCATCACCGATACACCGATGAACCGCGAGGCCGATTTCGGGAAGGTGGACAATCACAATTCGGCGCTACGGGCACCGACCGATCCGCGCCGCACCCACAATCTCGTGCCCGACTACGCCGTTCCCGGTACCCCGCTGGTACAGGGGCAGTGGTCGGGGGCGACGGTGACCGCATCCAGTTCGGCCGCCGACGCCACCCAGATCGGCGGTGCGGCGCCCGCGAGTTCGGCCGCCGCGGCCTTCGACGGCGATCCGACCACTGCCTGGTTGAGTACCAGCGCCGAAACCGCTGTGGGGCAATCGCTTCGGCTGCAACTGGATCATCCGATCACCTCGGGCGCGGTGCAGATCACGACCAGTCCGGCCGCGATCGGCGATCCGGTGAAGTGGATCGAGGTGCGGACCGCGCACGGTACCGTCGCCGCCCGGATCTCCGAACCCGGTACGCCGGTGTCGGTTTCACTGCCCGCCGGGAAGACCGACTGGCTGTCCATCACGGCGACACAGACCGAGAACGGCACCGGCGGTGGGCAATTCGGGGTCAGCGAGGTTTCGCTGTTCGACTACTCCGACCGTGAACATCCGGTTCCGGTGGATATCCGACATCACACCGTACTGCCGCCGGTCGCGGCCGGAACGCCGGTGCGCGGCTGGGATCTGGGACAGGAATTTCCCGGCCGCAATGGCTGTTTCGAGGCGCCGGACCGCGTCCGCTGCAGTAAGAGCCTGGCCCTGCCGCCGGAGAATCCGGGCACCTTCGAACGCACCCTGCAGGTTCCCGCGCCGACCGCCGTCAATCCCCAGCTGTCGGTCCGCGCCCGGCCGGGGCCGGAGTTGGAATCCCTGCTCTCGGATCCGAATCGGCCGGTGGCACAGGGTAAAGCCGACGTCGGCGATCTGCGCGGATCGGCGTTCGCTGCCACCGACGGTGATCCCCGGACCAGCTGGATCGCCCCCGAGGACACCGTCCGCAACCGAGCCGGGGCCAGCCCGACCCTCACGCTCCGGTTGCCGAAACCACAGTTGGTGACCGGACTGGAGGTGACGCCTCCGATCGGCGCCCTGCCGGCCCGGCCGACCTCGCTCACGGTGAATCTCGGTGACGGACCGCAGGTTCGCCAGATCCCCCCGGCGCCGGCGAATCGCGATCCCGAGGGCCACACCAGATCCGGCAACGACAAACCCTCCGCCAAGGCGCCCGCCCCCGCACCGACACCGACCAGCGCCCCGGCGCCGATGTCCGCACCACCGACACCGGTCCGGCTGGCCCTGCACCCCCGCGTCACCGATCAGATCGAGATCAGCGTCGATTCCTGGAAGACGGTGCTGGACCGCACCGCGCTGGGCCTGACCCAGCAGCAGCCGCCCGGACTCGCCGAGGTGGGAGTGCTCGGGCCCGACTATCCCGCTCCGGCGCCGGGCAACCGGATGGTGACCGTGGATTGCGCGCACGGCCCGACCATCGCCCTCGCAGGCCGCACCGTGCACACGCGGGTCACCGCCACCGCCGATGAGCTGCGCACCGGTAAGCCGGTAGCCGCGACGGTCTGCGATCCGGCTTCGGATCGGATCGGCCTACCGCCCGGGCCGGTGGCGGTCAGTGTCGCGCCGACCGCCCTGTTCTCGGTGGACCGGCTCCGCCTGCCCAGTCCGGATATCGGTGCGTCGACCGTGAATACCTCCTCGCAGCAGGATCTTTCGGGCGGCGACCAGTTGCTGACGGTCCCGCTGAGCACCAATGTCGGGTGGCGGGCACGCACCGCCGACGGACACGCGCTGGCCCCGATCGTGGTCGACGGCTGGAAGCAGGGCTGGATAGTTCCGGCCGGTACTCGCGGTCCGATCACGGTGGATTTCCCCCTCGACCGCTGGTATCGGCTCGCCATCTTCGGTGGGCTCGCGCTACTGATCCCACTGGTGCTGCTGGCCGTTCCCGTTCCAAGGCGTCTTCGGAAGTGGCTGCCGCATAAGGATTCCGAACCCGGCAACCTGGTCAATGTCATGCCGGAACCGGAATCGGATTCGCCACCTCGGTCGTGGAATCTGTGGTGGCCGAGCGCTATCGGACTGCTCGGCGCCGCATATCTGATCGCCGGGCCGATCGCGACGGCCTGCGCGGCAGTGGCGATCATCGCGACCCGCCTGCTGCCCCGGAAATCGGCGGCGCTGCCGATGGTCGCCGCGGTCGCGACCCTGATCGCCGAGGCGGCGCTGTCCACCGGACCCTGGCGCTGGGGCGGGATCTATATGGGCGGTTCGCTGTGGGTGCAGTTCCCGGCGATGATCGCGGTCGTCACCGCGGGCGCCGCGGCACTACCCGAACGCGCACTGATACCGCTGCGCGGGCGAGCGTTCCGGGCGCTGCGTCGAGTCATCCGAAACGACGTTTGACCCAGCGCCGCACCGGTTCCTCCACCAGTGCGTAGCTCGCCGCCGACAGCGGCAGCGTGAAGGCCACCGTCAGCACCATCACATGGACGAAACCGCCACCGAACGGAATGAATCCGAAGATCGGGAACACCATGGACAGCACCACCAGATGCCAGATGAAGATGCCGTAGGACCAGCGGCCGACGGTCAGCGCCACCCGGCTCTCCAGGTACCGGTGCCGTCCGTTCCCCAGGACCAACGGTGCCAGCAGGCCGAATCCGATCACCGCGCCCAGCGCCATCTTCATCACGTACTGCCAGGGCGCACCGCGCTCGAGGCCCGCGCGACCGGCCAGTTCGGTCGCCGACAGCCCGAATGCCACCGCCGCCGCACCCCACATCAACCACCGGTTTCCCAGCCACCGCCGCCACCGGGGTACGGCACCCGATCCCAGGTCCTCGGCGAGTTCGGCGAGCACCATCCCGCCCGCGAACCACGGCATATATCCGGGCAGCCAGTTATCGGCATGAATCGCGTCCGGAGTCGGAACCGGCAGCAGATTCCAGATCAGGCACAGCGCACCGAATCCCGCCACGATCGGCACCCGGCGCCGGGCCGCCGCACCGCGATATCGAAGCAGTATCCAGGCCAAGAGCGGAAGCAGCACATAGAAGGCCGCCTCCACCGACAGACTCCACATCTGGGTGAGGCCATCGGTCAGGGTCAGCGGCACGAAGACCTGGATCAAGGTCAGATTCGCCAGCCATACCCGCGCCCCGGCCGTCTGCGCGGCCGTCGGCAGCAGAATCAGCGCCGCGCACACCACAACCCAGTAGGCGGGCAGAATACGAGCCGCGCGATGCAGGAGGTAGCGACCGGCCGGCGGGGCGCTCCCGAGGCCGCGGGCCACGGCCGCGTGCGGGCGCCACAGCAGGAATCCCGACAGCCCGAAGAACACCGCGACCGCCATATCGAAGCGCTCCCACACCCGCCCGATCACCGGCGTCGAGGTGGCCCCGGTCTGGAAGGCGACATGGGTCAGCAGCACCCCGAGCGCGGCCAGGCCGCGCATGCCCTCCAACGCCGGGACAAATCGGCGGATACCCGGGGCCGGGACCGGGGTGGTGGATATCACCCGGTCCGAGATCGCGGTGTCAGGCGTGTCGGTCATCGCCTCAAGTGTGCCGTTATGCCTCGTGCGCCGGAGCCGGCGGGTGTTCGGACAGCACCGCGGCGAGCATTTTGGGTCCGCAGCGCGGCGGCTGTTCGGTACGCAGCGCGGCAGCTGTTTGGTAGCAGCGCGGCGGCCTAGGATACTCGGCTGTTACTGTCGGGGCTCACGAATGCTCGTGTCGTGACTTTCGGTCCGCTCCGGGCATCGGCGAAAACACGCGTTCCAAGACGAGGAGAGTTTGCATGGCACTCAGTGCCGGTACCAAGAGGACGGTGGCCTGCCTGCTCGTGGGACTCGGTACGCTGCTGATCGTCGCGGCGATACTGATCCCGACATACGGCCTCAGCCAGCTGGCCAAGACTCCCCTCGACCTCGAAGTCACCACCGTCGCAACCAATAAGCCGGATGCGCCGAGCGAGGTACTCGACTCGAAATCACTCACCGAAGGCGACGGACCGGCCAAGATCGACAAGAATGTCGGGCTGATCTCGCAGCGCTTCCTCACCGTCGAGGACCCCTCGGACAAGACCAACATGACCATCCAGGCCGGACAGACGATGCGCCGCAAGGATATGACCGGCGACACCGGTATGCTGTCGGCGATCATCGACCGGGTCACCATCGACCGCAAATCCGGTCAGCCCATCGACGACGACCCCAACGGCTCGATCGCCGTCAGTGTCGACTCCAAGGGCAACAGCGTCGCGGATCCGGTCCAGCACACCGGACTTCAGTACCGGTTCCCGATCGGGACGGAAAAGACGACCTACCCGTACTTCGATATTCAGGCGCGCAAGTCGTTCGATATGAAGTTCGTGGAACAGACCGAGATCAACAGCCTGAAGGTCTACCACTTCCGCCAGCAGGTGCCGGTGACCGATCTCAGCAAGCAGACCTCCGAGCCCAGCAACCGGCTGACCTTGAAGGCATCCAAGTGGGGTGTCCCCGGCGACGGCGACATCACGATGGATCGCTACTACACCAACGTGCGCGATGTGTGGGTCGAACCGCAGACCGGCACCATCATCAACGGGTCCGAACAGCTGCACATGTTCTACGCGCGCTCGGCCGATAAGCCCGAGGTGACCGCGCTCAACAGCACGCTGCAGTTCGATCAGGACACGGTCAACTCGCAGATCGACGAAGCCCGCAAGAATATGGACGATCTGGCCCTCTACGGACGCACACTGCCGATCGTATTCGGCGTCGTGGGCGTGATCGCGCTGATCGCCGGTCTGGTACTGGGAATCCGCGGCGGCGGTGATTCGGAGAAGCCGGGCAAGCTGGTGCGCAAATCCGGTCCGTCCCCGGAACCGTCGGCGGGGTCGCTGCGGAATCCGTTCTCGGAGGCCCCGACCGAACAGATCGACATCCGGAAGAATCTGTAGTCCGGTCAACGAAGCCCGACGGTGGCGCCCCGGTTCGAAACCGGGGAGCCACCGTCGTTTTCGTGGTGTACGGTCCGGATCACCAGCGCCACGATCACGACGGTGACCGCGGCGGCGACGGCGGTGGCGATCACGATCAGCTGCGCGAGGTCACGGACCCAGACCAGCGCCAGCACCAGTTCGAGCCCCAAACCGGCCCAGATCACGATCGAGGGCGCGGTGCGGTCCGCGGCGATGGCCGACAGCAGCGCCCCCTGCAGCACCGCGAGCAGGGCCCCGTCCAGGGCGAACAACCACAGCCGGCCCTGGATCGGCGCGTAGTCGGCTCCGGCGAACAGCGGGGCCAGCGGCGCCAGCAGCGCGGCTCCGGCTACCGCGACCAGACCGATCACCGCCAGCACCCCGAGGGCCGAACGCAAGGCGCGCACCGAATGTCGCGGCTGTGCCATCTTCGGATACAGCACCACACCCACGGCCTGCGGCAGCCAGAACGCGATCTTGGCCGCGATCGTGCCCAGGGCATAGCGGCTGGCGTCGTCGCCGTCGAGCACCATCCGAGCCACGATCAGATCGGCCGAGGACAGCGCCATCAGCGCGGCCTGGACCTGCGCGGCACGCAACACCGCGGTGACATCGGCCGCCCGGCGTCGCCGCGAGCCACCGCCGGCATCGGCCGGGGCCACGACCGGCGCCTCGTCAGGTGAATCGGCAACCCGCGGCGGCGAATCCGGATCCGCGGTGGCC
>JAFMQT010000014.1 GCA_017354515.1 Nocardia sp.
CAGTGCGTCGCGATTGGCCGCAGCGGCCTTCGGGCCCCGATTGGTGCGAGAACGTGCGGTCACCTGCCGAACGTACCGCACACCCGAACGCTACCGGCGTCCGGATCCGCGAACCGGAACCCATCGAATCAGGTGTGTCCGAATCGAATTCGCGGCGTCACCGTTCGGCGATGACCCATCACCGGTTGACGCCCACCATCGTGAGCGATTCAACCAGTCACCCACCTGCGCACCGGGCGCGTCGGTGATCAGCTCGATTTCGCCGTAGGGCTGATCATCGACGGTGTCGAGCGGCGGGCGGCCGCCACCTCACCCCTGGTGCCGAATCGCGGCCACGACGCCGCCGTCGACCAGCAGATCGGTGCCGGTGACGAAATTCGAGGCCGAATCGAGCAGGAAGGCCGCCGCGGCCGCGATATCGTCGGGCGTTCCCAGCCGCCCGGTGCCCGACATCGACACCATCGCGCGCATACCGTCACCGGAGGGCCCGGACAACTCCTGCTGCCCCATCGCCGTGGAGATCACCCCCGGGCTGATCGAATTCACCCGCGCCCCGCGCTCACCCCACCGGCGGGCCGCGGCCTCCACCCGAATGATGTTGGCGCGCTTGGCAAGAGCGTAGGCCAGACCGGGTTCGGTGATACTTTCCGCACTCAGGAACGGTAGCCGCGCCAACTCCCGGGCCGGTGTGCTCGCCAGCGCCCGCACCTGATCGCCCGGCAACGGCTCGGGGTTCAGATGCCCGGCCATACTCGCGATCACGACCCCGGCGGCGCCGGGCGCCAGCACCCGTTCGAATTCCTCCAGCACCAGCGCGACACCGAACAGATCGACCCGCAGCACATCGGCGGCCGAGGCCTGCTGCGGGGACAGGCCCGCGGTGTGCACCACCCGCACCACCCGGCCCAGTTCGCCGGCCGTATCGGCCAGGGCTGCCACCGAATCCGGATCGCCGACATCGACCGTGCGGGTGGACACCTCGTGCCCGTCGGCGCGCAGTGTGTCCGCCGCGATCTTCAGGGTGGTTTCACTGTAATCGGCGAGCAGGATCCGGTAGCCGGAACCGATCCGGCGGCCGATGGCCAGGCCCATCCCGCCCACTCCGATGACAACCGAGACGTCTTTGTCCACGAGGCTCCTTCGCATCAACCGGCCGGCCGCTGCGCGGCCCGGTTCCGGACGAGAGTCTATAGACCGACCATATCCCCCAAGCGAAATCGGACAAGTACAGTGCGCGTAATCGGGTAACCAGAGGTGATCGGTAATGATGAGCAGGGGGTTTGCAGAGGTGAGCAGCGAAACCCGCGCGGGCACGCCCGACGGCGCCGCGGCGACTCGGCCGGGATCCGGTCCCAGCCGCAACGACGCGGTCGCCGCGGCCGTCACGCGCTGGATCGGTTCGATGCCGGCGCTGTATGCCGTGCTGATCGCCTTCGCGACCTGGATGTCGCTGGCCACCTGGGGGCCGCTGCGCCGCCTGGACCCGTATCCGTTCCCATTTCTGCTGTTCCTGAACAATATCGCCCAGCTGGTGTTGTGCCTGGTGATCCTGGTCGGGCAGCGGGTGCTCACCGCGGCCGCCGACCGGCGCTCGATCGACACCTACGAGCACACCGAGGAAATCTTCGCGCAGGTCGCCGACCTGCAGACCCATCTCGACCGGCACGATCGCGCGCTCGGCCGCGGGCTGAGCCTGCTGGAGACGACCCCGCATCCGTGGACCGAACGCCATCACGTGTACCCGCCGCCGCAGGTCGCCGACCAGGCAGTCAGCACCAACGACCGGATCGCGGTGTGGTTGACGCGCCGGCTGGGCAGTGTGTGGGGTTTCTATCTCGCGATCGCCTCGCAGGTGCTGTGGGTCGCACTCGCCGAGGCCGGAATTCAACGGGTGGACCCGTATCCGTTCGCGTTCATGGCATTCCTGTCCACCCTGGTGCAGCTGGTGTTCATGATCGTGATCATGGTCGGACAGGATGTGCAGGGCCGGGCCGGTGACCGGCGCTCGGAACAGACCTTCCTCGACGCCGAGGCCGTGCTGCACGAATGCCGTCGGATGAAGGCCCGGCTCACCGCTCAGGACCGCGTCATCGACAGTCTCACCGGATACGTGACCGAACAGGTCAGCGATCAACTCGGCCGGGCCCTGCACCGGGTCAGCGAGCGCGTGGATCACCAGGCCCGAGTCCATACCGTGATGACCTCGGGCACGATCCCCGATGACGCCGCCGCCCTGCGGCACTGGGAAGAGATCGCCGAATCCGACCGCCGCATCTACCGGTCGCAGGCCCGCCAGGTCGGCGAGAATCTCGCCAGCATCGGCTGTTTCATGGTCCCGGCGTTCGGCGGGGACCGGATCACCCTCGACGAGGAGGAGGTCCGCAGACTGGCCGAACTCGAATACGACCGGCGCATGGCCCACGAACGCGCGGCGCGGCTGCGCGGCGACGGCGTGCACGACGGCCCGGACGATGCCCAGCCACTGCCCTGGGCCGAGTTGCCGCAGGCCGGTCGAATCAAATATCTGCAGGCCGCCCGGCACATTCCGCTGATGGTGCAACAGGCCGGATTCCAGGTACTGCGGGGATCGGTGAATCCGGATATGGTGACCGCCTCGATGACCGTGGGCATGATGAGCCCGTCCCGGCCCGCCCAAATATGATGGCCCGATGCAGGTGACCCACGACAGCTGGCGGCTCGATCACCCCTGGTCGACGCTGTATTCGTACATGATCAACCGGCCGTGGCTGGTCAAGCCGGTCGTGCGAGTAGTCTTCGGCGCCGATCCCGGCGCGCTGTTCGAGACGACCGCGATCATCGGCGAACTGCCCGAGGGGACCTCGGTACTGGATGTGCCGTGCGGGAACGGGATCGCGGTGCGGGCGATCCGGCCCGGGCAGGGGTTGCGCTATGTGGCCGCCGATATCGCGCCCACCATGCTCGAGCGCACCCGCCACACCGCGCGGTCGTGCGGGGTGTCCGATCAGGTGTCGACTCACGAGGCCGATGTGGGTGCCCTGCCCTTCACCGACGGCGAATTCGATGTGTGCGTGAGCTTCACAGGGCTGCACTGCTTTCCGGATCCGCGCGCGGCGGTCGAGGAGATCGCGCGGGTTGTCCGGCCGGGTGGGCTGGTTTCGCTGAGCTGGGTGCGCGCCGACAGCGGCATCCACCGCGCGACGCTCGCGATCGGCCGCGGCATGGGCCTGACCGGGCACAGTGCTCGCGCCGGCGAGGTGCGCGGCTGGTTGACCGAATGTGGCTTCACACCCGTGCACCAGGCGACCTCGGGTGCGTTCGCCTATCTGACTGCGGTGCGCCTGCGGAATTGATCATCGTCTGATCAGACCGTTCCCGCACACCGACCGGTCGGTGGCGGAGCACCGTATACCCTTGTGGGAGAACGGTTTTGCTCGGAGGTTCTGGTGCTGCTCTTGTTGGATGAAGGGGCGGCGCTGTCGCCGCCGCAGGAACGGTTCGCAGACTGGGTCGGCTGGAGCCCCGCCCAGCCGGGCGTCGCGGTGATGAATGTCGATCTGCCGCACCGGTCCGGCACCCGCCACATCGACGCGATCGTCTGGACCCGTCAGCGCTGTATCGTGGTGGCGCCGCACAGTTTTCGGCATCGCCAGGACGGCGCCCTGCTGGTCCCGGCGACGGGGCCGTGGCGGATGGATCATCCCGGCGGTGAGCTCGCCGCCCTGCACGGCAACGACCCCGTCACGAACCCGGGCACCCGGCTCGGCGCCGACGTGCGCGCCCTCCGGGATTGGTCGGCCCGCACCACCAACCGCAACCGTCTGGTCTACGGACTGATCCTGGTGATGTTGCTGCCCAACCAGAAGGTTCCGGCTCTGCACGCCCCCGCTCCCCCAGCACATCTCGACGTCATCGTCGAGGATTTCGATGTGTTCCGCTTCTACCTGCACCGGACCGGGGAGCAGGCCGAGCAGTGGGACGCCGACTCGGTGCACACCCTGATCACCGCATTGGATATGGCCCACCTCTACGGCCACCGTCCCCAGGTGATCGCCTCGGCGCTGGCCGATCCCGCCCAGCGCACCGCGTGAATGTGCCTGGCGGCCTGTACAATCGGGCAGCGCTCGGATGCGGACCCGACAGTGCCCCGTGGCACACCGGCAGGTGCGCCACGGGGCACGATCTCGTGGATTCGGACTGTCAGACCCGGCACACCGGGGCGAAGGACCCGGTCGGCAAGCAGGTCAGCAGCGCCTGCAGGGGGCCGAAGCCGAACAGCCGCAACGTAACCGGGTTCAGCACCGACGGCGCGGCCGGTTGGGTCACACCGACCGGCGCCGGTCCGGGCGCGGGTTCCGCGGTGGCGATGCCCGAGCCCAATCCGATGACCGCTGTGGCGGCGACGGCCGCTGCGGCCGTACGAACGATATGCGTTTTCATAATTCTCTCCGTTGACGTTGCCGGGCCGGACATCGACGGCCGGTCCATATTCTTTCGCCGCGATCGCACAATCGATTCTGTCGGCTGCCGAATCGGTCGACAACCTCCGGAATCCACACCCGAAGAAATACTGAACAATAGCGCGCCGGACTACCTGAGAGACCACCGAAAATCCGCGGCACCCCCTGTCATTGTTTAGCGATACAACACGGCGTGTTTCGATGATTTCTGCGTATCCGGCCACTCGACGTGTGGCGCACCACGGCTTTACGACCGGCCGCACGCCGGCCAGCAGTTTCATGTGATCTGACCGCAATCGGATCGGTGCGAGTATTTGATCGATGCCGTCGGTTCTACGGTAGAATCGACGGCAGAGAAATGGTCGTGGGTGCGCAGAGAAAGACTTCTCGACGATATCTGATCCGAAGATTCAGGCGAGAATTCCGGTCCGGCCCGCAGTGCCGATATTCATAGCTGCACCGGGCACCGGTACGATATTCTCACAGAAAGATCGGATTGCGGCCGATTCGAATTCCCGATGCCATATCGGCACCAGTTCACACGACGGCAGATCCGATACGGGAACAGACACCAGGCCCGGATACGGATGGCAGGTCAGCAGTGAGCCGATCGTCAGGTACGGCAGGCGATACCGCTGGACGAGAGCCAGGTCATCGGCGACGCTCGATACCGGCGCGCGCTGCGGCATCATCCGACGCAGCCGCCGGCCCCGGGGCGTGCACAGTGGCATCCAGGCCGCCGCGAATTCGCTTGGCGCCCCGGCGGTCACGTCCAGCAACTCATACTCGGCGACTTCCTCGATACCCACCTCGGACCGTCCGGCCAAGCGGTGTTCGCGAGGAACCACCACCGCCCGGCAGACCCGGGCCAGCGCCGGGCCGGCCACCCGGCCCGCACCGGCGACCGCCGCCGCGTCCGAGCCCGGAGACCACGCCAGCAGTACGTCGATACCCCGTTGCCGCAGCGGTTCGAATCCGGTCCGGGTGAACAGCGCCAGGGTCGCCACGTGCGTATCCGGGGACCGGGCCTCACATCCGGCGGCCAGCTCGGTAACCATCGCCCCCGGAACCCCGGCGACGTAGCCCAACCGCAACAGACCGTTCTCGCGCTCGGCCGTCGCGCACGCGCGTGACACCGCACCGTTGACCTGTTCGACACCCCGGCCGACATCCGCGCGAAATTGCTCTCCCAGGGACGTGAGCCGGACCTGCCGGGATGTCCGTGCGAACAGCGACCCGCCGAGTTCCTTCTCGAGCGCCCGTACGGTCTGACTCACTCGTGCCGTGCTCAGATACAGCCGCTGTGCCGCCCGGCGGAAGTGCAATTCGTCCGCCAATACCAAGAACACCTCGATATCGCGTAACTCCACCGGCTCAACCGCCGATCGCGCCTACGACGAATCTGGTCGCGTCGTCGCTGTAATGAATCAGGTAGGTGAGGTGGACCGGGAACACCCGGCCCCGGTCGCAGAACGTATCGCCGGTATCGCAGTACGAGCGGATGCGACTCGAGAACGGGGTCAGCTGTTGATTCGCGGTGCGGGGGAACATGCCGTCGCGCCGGGAGGAACCGACGTCGAACGGTTGCCCGACCATATGGCGCGGATCGCCCATCTGGATCATCGCCACCACATGCTCGGTCACCGCCGCCGGCACCGGCGCGGTTTGCGGTCCCAGCACCCCGCCGCCGCCACCGGCCACCGCATCGCCGATCACCTGCGCGCCTTGCGAATACCCCAGCATCACGATCTTCTGGTGCGGACAACGTCCGGCCTCCGCGGTCAGCATATTCCGGACGGCGGCCGCGCCCCGGGACGAGCTGGCGGCATACGCGCCGACCGAGCTGTGCGTATCGCCGGGAGCCTGCGCGACGGCGGGATAATCCACGGCCACATCCTCGATCGGCTGCCGTGTCGCCCGCTTGATCCGCCGCACCAGGGACGCGGTAGCGCCCTCGCCCGGTGGTTCGGTCGTGCCCCGCGCGACGATCATGTACACCGCCGAACAGCCGGCCCCGCGCTCGGGCGCGGTTCCGGGACTGCCCGATGCCGTGCCGGAGTACATCGCGACCGAGGCCGCCGTCAGCACGGTGCAGGCAACGGTCACGGCAACTCGTCTGTGTCTCATAGCCACATCCCTCGAACCTCACGTGGCCGGACGCGGCCGGCGCCCGGACCCAACCGCCGAGTGTTGTCGTCCAGGATACGCAAGCTCCTTGCCTACCCGCAAGTGGCAGAATAACGCGGGTGACTACGAATTCGGAGGGTTTACCCGCGCCGACGGTACCGGCACTGGTCTACCGGCTTGCGCGTTCCAGTACGCGCCGCCTGTCCGCCGAGTTCGCCGCGCACGGGATGGGTGACCTGTTGCCTCGGCACGCATTGCACTTGTTCGCACTGTTGACCGGTGGCGGTCTGCGCACCTCCGACCTCTCGGCCCGTCTCGGGGTCACCCGGCAGGCGACCGCGCAGGTCGTAGCGACGCTGGAACGCGACGGCTACGTCACGAGAATCGACGATCCGGGTGATGGTCGCGCGCGCCTGGTCTGCCTCACGGCGCGTGGGCGTTCGGCCCTGCGAGTCCTCCGTCAGAGCATGTTGGCCGTGGAACGCGACTGGGAACAAACACTCGGTCCCGATCGCCTGGCCGACCTTCGACAGATCGTGGCGACACTGGACGCCGAGCACGGATGACACCGACGGCGACGCCTCGTCCACACGCCCACCGGATGCGCTACCGCTCCGGCCGCGGTCTCGCGCGTCGAACGGCGTAGGCCCGCCGCAGTATTCGCAGATCGACGTAAACGACCCCGGCGAACAGCGGAATGCCCAGCACCAGATGCGCGAGGCCGAGCGCGAGCACATTGTCTACGAAGTAGAGGGAAAGACTCACCGCCGTCCGGCATATGACGGCGACGGCCCAGACCGCCGTACACCACCGATAGGCCCGCAGCATCGCGGTGTCCGCCCGCCAGTGCGATCCATCGATCACCGGCCCCACGATCACACCCACCAACGGACGCCCCACCAGCAGCGAGGCCAGCAGCACCAGACCCACCCCCATACTCCGAAGTATGTGCGGCAGATAGAAGTCCACGCCGCGCCCGGAGGTCAGCACGATCAGGGCAGACAAGCCGACCAGGAGCATTCCGGTCAGTGCCTGCCGGATCGGGCGGCGTCGAATCGCCCGCCATACCAGCAGCGCGCCCGACCACCCGAGCGCCGACCACACCGCGACCGTAACGTCCTCCGTCGCAACGAATCCCACCAGATACACCAGATGCGGCGAGATCGCGTCGAACAGGCCGCGAACACCACCCCGGCCGGACACCGTGAACTCGGGCGCGGTCACCCACTCGCGCAACCTGGCCCGCGCACGCATCACCCCGGGCCCGGCGCCGCGGGTGCGCCCCCAACGTTCGGCCGCCATCACGTGCTCACCCTCCGCGAAAGACCGGGCCTCCCCGAAACCGAGGCCCTGCCGAATGAACCATAGACCGGTGCGGCACCCCACGTCGCGACTCCGGTTGTCGACCGCGGCCCGCGGGGCGAGACTGGTGGTGACCACGATCCGATTCAGGAGGACCGATGCTGCGAGCAGGCGACAAGGCACCCGATTTCGAGCTGTCCGATCAGAACGGCGAGCCCGTCCGGCTCAGCGCGCAACTGGAAAAGGGGCCGGTCGTGCTGTTCTTCTACCCCGCAGCGCTCAGCCCCGGATGCACCCGCGAGGCGTGCCATTTCCGCGATATCGTCGCCGAATTCACCGACCGCGGCGCGGCGATCCTGGGCATCAGCGCCGACAAGGTCGACAAGCAGAAGCGCTTCGACGACACCCACAACCTGGGCTATCCCCTGCTCTCCGATGCCGGCGGAGCCGTCGCCCGTGACTTCGGCATCACCCGCCCGATCCCGCTGGTCCCCGCCAAACGCGCCACCTTCGTCATCGGCGCGGACCGGACGATCCTCGCGGCCGTACACAGCGAGACGAATATGAACGTGCACGCCGACAAAGCCCTGGCGGCACTGCCGAAGTAACAGCTCGGCCCGCGTCCGGACCGCTACCGCAGCTGCTCGGCGGCTTCCACGAGCAGTTCGCGGGATCTTTTCGGTGACTCGGCCTGCACGCAGATCCGGTCCATGACCCGGCGGTAGACCTCCAGATCCCGGAGCCGATCCAGGTACGTCGCACTGGTCAGTTGTTCGATGTAAACGATATCGGCCAGCTCGGGCTCGACGAACCGGAGCATGGTGAACGAACTTCCGACGGCGGCGTGGCCACCGGCGGCATAGGGCAGCACCTGGATGGTCACGTTCAGCCGGTCCGACATCTCCACCAGGTACTCGAGCTGTCGGCGCAGCACGTCCGGCCCGCCGATCGGCCGGTGCAGCACGGTCTCGTCGAGCACCGCCCACAGCGTGGGCGCGCCCTCGCGATGCAGGATGGCCTGGCGGCGCCGGCGCAATTCCACCCGCCGCGCCGCCTCACTGCCCTCGTGCCCGAGCGCCACCACCGCGCGGATGTACTCCTCGGTCTGCAGCAGACCCGGAACCAGTTGCGCCTCAAAGGTTCTGATCGAGTGGGCGGCATGCTCGAGTCCGATGTAGGTCTCGAACCACTCGGGTAACAGGTCGCCGTACCGATGCCACCACCCGGGCTGATTGGCCCTGCGGGCCAGCTCCAGGAACGCCTGGCGCTCGTCCGGATCGGTCACCTGGTACAGCGTCAGCAGATCGTTGATATCGCGTTCCTTGAAACCGGTGCGCCCCAGTTCCAAACGGCTGATCTTGGCGTGCGAACCCCGGATATGCTCACCGGCGGCCTCACGAGTGATCCCGCACGCCTCACGCAATTTCCGTAGTTGACCGCCGGTGGCGATCCGCAGCGCCGTCGGGCCACGTTCGGCGACAAGCGATTCCACCCAGCCGATCCGGGGCGGGACCGATCCTTCGTCCATGACTACTTCTGCTCCGATGTTCGATGATCACCGGCGGGGCGGCGCGACATTGCACCCTACACCGCATTGCGGAACAACCGATCCTAGTCCAGCGACGGCGGCACCGGCCCCCTCCCCACGCCGCGTCCGGGACGCGATCGACGCACCGGCACTCGATCGGCTGTGCCGCTACGTCGAATCTTGTACTGTCACAGTACATATTCAGTCAACCGGCCCGGCCACGCGCCCGCGTACTCCGGGGCTACGTGCCGGAATTCGACGAGGAGCCGATCAACAATGCCGACCGGGCACAATACGGAGATCCGCACCGACATACCCCACTCCGCTCGCATCTGGAACTACTGGATGGGCGGTATGGACAACTACGATATCGACCGCCAAGTCGGCGATGCGAGTATGCAGATCGATCCCGGCATCTCGACCATGGCGACCGAGAGCCGGCGCTTCCTCATCCGCGCGGTCTCGCACCTCGCGCGGGAGGTGGGAATCCGGCAGTTCCTGGATATCGGTACCGGGCTGCCCACCATGCAGAACACCCACCAGGTCGCCCAGAGCATCCATCCGGACGCCCGGATCGTCTACGTCGACAACGACCCCCTCGTGCTGACCCACGCGCGGGCGCTGCTCACCACCACCACCCATGAGGGCGTCACCACTTACACCGAATGCGATTTCCACGAGCCCGAGCAGATCATCGCCGATGCTCAGAACATCCTGAACTTCACCGAACCGATCGTCGTGATGTTCATGGGCGTGCTCGGACACGCCCGCAGCCACGATGATGTGCTGCGCATCGTGCGCACCGTGATGGACGCGGCGCCCTCGGGCAGCCACCTGGTGCATTGGGACGGCACCGTGGACAGCCCCAGTTATGTGGCGATGTGCGAGGAGTACGCCAAATCCGGTGGCGTGCCGTATATTCCGCGCACCCAGGACGACCTGCGCGCCGTCTTCGACGGATTCGAACTGCTGGAACCGGGATTCGGCAAGATCGCGAGCTGGCGCCGGGACGAACCGCAGCCGGACGGGGTCGAGGATATCTCGGCGTACGGCGGGGTGGCACGCAAACCGTAGGCCGGATCGGCCGGTCTCGGATACCGGGCCGATCACCTCGCGTTCCGGGACTGAAGTAATGTGCCATCACATGACAGCGGATCTGCGTGGTAAAGGCGCTCTGGTCAGCGGCGCCAGTCGGGGTATCGGATATGCGGTGGCGGCCGAGCTGCTCGCACGGGGGGCGAGTGTGCTCATCACCGCACGCAAACCCGAACCGCTCGAGGCGGCCGCCGAAGCGCTACGGGCACTCGGGCACAGCGGGAAAGTCGTTGCGGTGGCCGGGAATTCGGGCGATGCGGCGGCCCGGCAGCAACAGGTGGATCGGGCGGTGGCCGAGTTCGGGTCGCTGGACATCCTGATCAACAACACCGGGATCAATCCGGTGTACGGGCCGTTGATGGATGCCGATCTGGACGCGGTGCGCAAGATCTTCGACGTGAATCTGGTGGCCGCGCTGGGCTATGTGCAGCTGGCGCATCGCGCGTGGATGGCCGAGCACGGCGGGGCCGTGGTCAACCTGTCCAGTGTCACCGGAATACGGTCGTCGAAGGTGATCGCGGCCTACGGTGCCTCCAAGGCGGCGCTGATCCGGCTGACCGAGGAACTGGCGTGGGAGCTGGGCCCGAAGATCCGGGTGAACGCGGTGGCGCCGGGGGTGGTCAAGACCAAGTTCGCCGACGCGCTGTATTCCGATGACGAGGAAGCCGCGGCCGCGCCCTATCCGCTCAAGCGGCTGGGCACGCCCGAGGATGTGGCATCGCTGGTCGGCTTCCTGGTGTCGGACGAGGCCTCGTGGATCACCGGTGAGGTGGTGCGGGTGGACGGCGGTCTGCTGGCCACCGGCCATATCTGAGTCATCTCGGCCGATCAGTGAAAGATGAGGGCGCCGAGAATATCCGCGTGCCGCGAGGACAGGTAGTTCTTCGCGACATCCTCGTTCACCGAACCGGTCGCGGTGGCGAGGGTGATCACCACGTACTGTTTCTCGGCGCCGTCCTTCCATTTGCCGAGCGCGAAATGGTCCACATAGGTTCCCGGCCGCAGCTTGAGATCGGCGTCGCCGAATTTGCCGTGCGCGCTCGCCGCGTGGTCCTCGGAGTCCATGCCCAGGATGAACTGGGTCAGCATCAGTGAGCCGCCCTCGGCCTTGTAGACCATCTCGGCCGCGTACTGGCAGCCCAGGCCGGTCAGCTTGCCGGCGACCTCGATATCCGAGCAGGTGGGGTGGTCGCGGCCCTGCACCCAATCCGCGTGCAGCTGGTTGCCGCCCAATTTGTAGTCCCAATTGTGGGCGAATTCCTGATAGCTGATGTGAGCGGAGTTTCCCGGCCGCGCCGAGCCGGTGGTGGGGCGGGTCGATTCGGAGGTCTCGGTCGTGGTGGCGGAGGCCAGGGCCGATGTCGCGCCGGCCTGATCGTCGCCGCCGGAGTGCCGGTGGGTGGCGACCACGATGATGCCGGTGCAGATGACCAGGATCGCGATGACACCGAAGACGATGGCGACCATGGCCCCGGTGTTGTTCTTGGGTGGCCGAGTCGGCGGGCCGCCACCGTACAGGGGCGGGGCCTCCCACGGTTGCTGAGCGCCCCAGCCCGATTGCTGGGCGTTCCACGCCACGTTCGGGTCGGGGGGATTCGGGTCGGCGAGGTACTGCCCGCCCCAGCCCTGTTCGGATCGGTGCGGCTCGTTGCCGTTCGGCCAGGGCCCGGGACCGGGTGGATAACTCATCGCCGCACCTTTCGCACCTGCTGCCTGCCGGGGCGGATGTTCACCGGGACGGCACCGCATGTGGTCCAGCCGGATCAGAGCCGTGATCGTCCCCCGGATATGATCTTCGGAGACTACAACACCGGCACCGGGGCGGGCGCGGTCGAGTCGCTCTGCTGCAATAGCGGTATGCGGGCGGATCTGATCGTGTGCGGGCTGGGACCGGCCGGGCGCGCCGTGGCCCACCGGGCGGCCGCGCACGGACTGTCGGTGATCGCCGTGGATCCGCATCCTGATCGTAGGTGGCCGGCGACCTACGGCGCGTGGGCCGATGAACTACCGGACTGGCTGGGCCCGCAGGTGATCGCGACCGTCGCCGACCGGCCCCGGGTGTGGGGCACCAGATATGCCGAATTATCCCGTCGCTATGTGGTTTTCGATACCGGCGCACTGCAGGACCGGCTCGCGCTGACGGAGGTTCGAACGATCACCGGCCGGGCCACCGGTATCGAGCGGCCCGGCCAGGTGCTGCTGGACGGCGGGCAACAGCTCGAGGCCGATCGGATCATCGACGCGCGCGGCTTGCGGCGTGCGGCCGATCGAGCCGAACAGACCGCGTATGGTCTTGTGCTGCAGCGTGATTGCGTCGAGCCGACGGTTTTCATGGATTGGCGTCCGGACAACGGTGCGCGAGTCGGCGAGCAGCCCTCGTTCCTGTACACGATCGCGCTCGGCGAGGATCGGTACCTGTTCGAGGAGACCTGTCTGGCCGGTCGGCCCGCCCTGCCCCAGCAGGTGCTGCGCGACCGGCTCGAGCACCGATTGCGCTCGCGGGCAATCGAATTCGACACACCTGTCGGGACCGAACGGGTACGGTTCCCGATCGAGGGCGGCCGCGCCCGGCCCGGCCTGTTCGGGGCGGCCGGGGCCATCGGGCATCCGGCGACGGGGTACAGCGTGGCCGCGGCCCTGGCCGCCGCGGATTCGGTGGTGACGGGCCGGTCCATCTGGCCGGTCTCGGCCCGGATCACCTACCGGTTGCGCGCGGCCGGTCTGCGGGTGCTGCTGGCGCTGCCGCCGGCCGCGGTACCCGAGTTCTTCGACGCGTTCTTCGCGCTGCCACCGGATCTGCAGCGGGCCTATCTGTCGGTCCGCGACGATCCACGCGCGGTGGCGGCCGCGATGGCGAGAATTTTCGGCGCCCTGGACTGGCCGCTGCGCCGCGCACTCGCGGGCGCGGTGCTGGGCTAGCGCCCGGTCGCTCGCCCCGTTCAGCGGTGGTCGAAGACCAGGGCGGTGGTGTTGTCGGTGGCCCCGGCGGTGATCGCCGCGTCGACCAGGGTGTCGGCGGCCGATGCGGCCGAATCGCAGTCGGCGAGGATCTGCTTGATCCGGCTCATGGTGAGGGTTTTGTGCACGCCGTCGGTGCTGAGCATCCAGCGTCCGGCGGCACTACCGGTCACGCCCTGCCCGATCGACTCGGGGGCGGTGGTACGCGCCGACGTGGTGACCATGTGGTGCATGCGCGGGGCGACCGAGATGCCGCGCGCGTTCATCATCTCCGCGACGGTGTGGTCGGTCGTGATCTGATGCAGGACACGGCCGTTGAACCGGTAGGCGCGAGCATCCCCGACCCAGGCGATATCGCAGGGGCCGTCGGGTTGTCCGGGCGACGGGCATACCGCGACCACCACCACGCTGTCGGCTGACGGTTCCTCGAATTCGCGTAGCAGTCGCTGCTGCGCCGCGAGGATTCCGGCCGCCGCGCTGCCACCGACCGCGACCCGGGCCGCGACCTGCGCGACCGTACGCGCGGCGCGCGCGGCCAGCAGGTGATCGCCGATCCCGTCAGCGACGGCGAACGCGCTTCGCCCGAGCGCGGATTCGGTATGCCCGGATACCGCGTCGGCGTTGAGCGAGCGACCACCGCGCCGGCTGACCGAATGTGCCGCGATACCGGTGAGCCGCATGAGCTCACATCGGGTGATCGCCGTTGTCGTCGCTGTGTGCATCGACGGACCTCCTCGACTGCCCCTGTCGAAACGTCCCGCTCGCCCCCACCCCGCGGATCGTCACTACGTGCGGCGGTGGAGCTGCCCTGAACAGAACGGTGTTCCTGATAGTCACTATGTCAGGGTCGACAGTGGGTGAGCTGTGAAAACGGGCACGAGTTCATCACAGCGGACGCCCAGCGGGCGTCGAGGGACCTGGATCGGCCGGTCAGCGGGCCGCGGTGGCGGTCAAACCACGTATTTCGGTCACCATCTCCTCGAGTCCGGTGCCGGTGGGGAATACCGCGGCGGCGCCGGCCTCGCGCAGTTTGGGAACATCGGACTGCGGGATGGTGCCGCCCACGACCACCGCGATATCGGCGGCGTCGGCCGCGGCCAGCCCGTCCACCACCTTCTTGGTCAGGCCCAGGTGGGCGCCGGACAGGATGCTGAGCCCGACCAGGGCCACGTCCTCGGCCACGGCGATCGAGACAATGTCCTCGACACTGCGGCGGATGCCGGTGTAGACGACCTCGAATCCGGCGTCGCGCAGGGTGCGGGCGACGATCTTGGCGCCGCGGTCGTGGCCGTCGAGGCCGGGTTTGGCGACCAGCACTCGGGTAGGCATCAGAACACCACCGGCTGCTGGAATTCGCCCCACACGTCCTTGAGGGCTGTGGTCATCTCCCCCACCGTGCAGTAGGCGTTGGCACAATCGACGAGCCGGTGCATCAGATTCTCATCTCCCTCGGCGGCGCGCGAGAGCGCCGTCAGTGTGGTGCGAACCGCCACGTCGTCGCGGTCCGCCTTGACCTTGGCCAGGCGCTCGAGCTGCAGATCCCGTCCCCTGGCGTCGAGTTCGTAGGTGCCGATCTCGGGGGGCGGCTCGTCCGCGTTGGCGAATTTGTTCACACCCACCACGGGTTTGGCCCCGGATTCGATCTCCTGGTGCAGCTTGTAGGCCTCGTCGGCGATCAACCCCTGCAGATAGCCGTCCTCGATGGCCTTGACCATCCCGCCCCGGCTCTCCAGGTCGTACATGATGTCCCTGATGGCGGCCTCGGTCTTGTCGGTCAGCGCCTCGATGAAATAGGAACCGCCGAGTGGATCGGCGACCCGGGTGACTCCGGTCTCGTAGGCCAGGATCTGCTGGGTGCGCAGCGCCATGGTGGTCGATTCCTCACTGGGCAGGGCGAACGGTTCGTCCCAGGCCGCGGTGAACATCGACTGCACCCCGCCCAGTACGGCGGCCATCGCCTCGTAGGCCACGCGTACCACATTGTTCTGCGCCTGCGGTGCGTACAGCGACGCCCCGCCGGCGACGCAGCCGAAACGGAACATCGACGCCTTGTCGGTGGTGGCGCCGTAACGCTCGCGCACGATGGTGGCCCAGCGCCGCCGTCCCGCACGGTATTTGGCGATCTCCTCGAAGAAGTCGCCATGGGTGTAGAAGAAGAACGAGATCTGCGGTGCGAACTTCTCGATACTCATCCGGCCACGCTCGATGACGGTGTCGCAGTAGGTGACCCCGTCGGCGAGGGTGAAGGCCATCTCCTGCACGGCGGTGGCGCCGGCGTCGCGGAAGTGCGCGCCGGCCACCGAGATCGCGTTGAAACGGGGCACCTCGGCGGCGCAGAATTCGATGGTGTCGGCGATCAGTCGCAGCGACGGTGTCGGCGGCCAGATCCAGGTGCCGCGCGAGGCGTATTCCTTCAGGATGTCGTTCTGGATTGTGCCGGTGAGCTTCTCACGCGGTACACCCTTCTTCTCCGCGGCGGCCACATACAGCGCCAGCAGGATCGCGGCGGTGCCGTTGATGGTGAAGCTGGTGCTGATCTTGTCCAGCGGGATGGAGTCGAACAGGATCTCCGCGTCGGCGAGCGTGTCGATGGCGACACCGACGCGGCCGACCTCTTCCATCACCTCGGGATCGTCGGAGTCGTAGCCGCATTGGGTCGGCAGATCCAGGGCCACCGACAGACCGGTGCCGCCCTGGTCGAGCAGATACCGGTAGCGGCGGTTGGATTCCTCCGGGGTGCCGAACCCCGAATATTGCCGGAAGGTCCACAGCCGGCCGCGATAGCCGGTGGCGTAATTGCCCCGGGTGAAGGGATATTCGCCGGGGGCGGGCGGTTCGGCGGCTCGATCCCCCGGCCCGTACACCGGGGCGAGCGGAATGCCGGAAGAGGTCAGGACGTCGTCGTTCACCCTTGAATACGTTACTTGCAAAAAAAGAGAATGCCAATACCATCAGAGGCGAACGACGATTCGAGGAGCCGCCATGCCCGCACCACCCCTTGCCGGACGAACCATGGTCATCTCCGGCGGCAGCCGCGGGATCGGCCTGGCCATCGCCCTCGCGGCCGGCGCCCAGGGCGCCAACGTGGTGGTGCTCGCCAAGACCGCCGAACCACATCCGAAGTTGCCCGGCACCGTGCACACCGCCGTCGCCGAGATCGAGGCCGCGGGCGGCAAGGCGGTCGCGGTGGTCGGCGACGTCCGGCGCGAGGAGGACACCGCGCGCGCGGCGGCCACCGCGGTCGAACACTTCGGCGGAATCGACATCTGCGTCAACAACGCGAGCGCCATCACCACCGAACCGACGGGCACGCTGCCACTCAAGCGGTTCGATCTCATGCAGGAGATCAATGTGCGCGGGACCTTCCTGCTGACCCAGGCGTGCCTGCCCCGGCTGCGCGACTCCGACCGGGCGCACGTGCTCACCATCTCTCCCCCGCTGAACCTGAGCCCGCGCTGGCTGGGCGCGCATCCCGCCTATACCCAGTCCAAGTACGCGATGACGCTGCTGTCGCTGGGCTGGGCGACCGAATTCGCCGAGGACGAGATCGGGGTCAACTGCCTGTGGCCGCAGACCTATATCGCGACCTCCGCGGTGGCCAATATGAAGGACGGCGACGATCTGCTCAGCCGGGCTCGCGATCCGCGCGTGATGGGTGATGCCGCGGCCGAGATCCTGTCCCGCCCGGCCAAATACACCACCGGCAACTGCTATATCGATGCCGAGGTGCTGATCGAATCCGGGGTGCGGGATCTGTCGAAGTACGGTGGTGGGGACCGCCCGATTCCGGATCTGTTCCTCGATTGATCACCCCGGAGATTGATCGCACCGGACCGATCTCGGTCGAGCACAATACCGAATATATACCGGCACAACCGAATTCGTGACTCGGAGGTCACCATGCAGCCGTCCGTGCGGGTCGTGGTCCGCGACATACTCGACTATTTCGGCACCTGCCCGCGGTGTGGTTACGCGGCCGAGGCGCGCAGTACGATCCGCACCTTTCCCGATCGTCCGCGCGAGGTCGAGATCATCGCGACCTGCGGGCAGCCGTGCGGCTGGTCCGGCCCGGTCACGCTGACCACCATGACCGGCGCGCACGCGGCGGCCGGAGCGTGAGCGGCGTGAGCGGAGTCGGCCACTGGGTTGACGGCGCCGATTTCACCGGGACCTCCACGCGCACGGCGCCGGTGACCGACCCCGCCACCGGCCAGGTCACCGGGTCCGTGTCGATGGCTTCCGCGGCCGATGTGCGCACCGCCGCCGCGGCCGCGGCAGCCGCGTTCCCCGGCTGGCGCGATACCTCGATCACCCGGCGCACCGCGATCGTGTTCCGGTTCCGGGAATTGCTCAACGCCCGCAAGTCCGAACTCGCCCGGCTGATCACCGGCGAACACGGCAAGGTGTTCTCCGATGCGCTCGGCGAGGTCTCGCGCGGGCAGGAGGTGGTCGAATTCGCCTGCGGGATACCTCATCTGCTCGAGGGCGGATTCACCCAGAACGTCTCGGGCGGCGTGGACGCGTATTCGGTGCGCGCCCCGCTGGGACCGGTGGCGATCATCTCCCCGTTCAACTTCCCGGCCATGGTGCCGATGTGGTTCTTCCCGATCGCCATCGCCACCGGCAATACGGTGGTACTCAAGCCGAGCGAGAAGGATCCCTCGGCGGCGGTGTGGATGGCGCGGCTGTGGGCCGAGGCCGGACTACCGCCCGGAGTGTTCAATGTGGTGCAGGGCGATAAGGAAGCGGTGGACGCGCTGCTGACCGATCCCGATATCAAGGCGGTCTCGTTCGTCGGATCCACTCCCATCGCGCAGTACGTCTACGCCACCGGCACCGCCGCCGGTAAGCGGGTGCAGGCGCTCGGCGGGGCCAAGAACCACGCGGTGGTGCTGCCCGACGCCGATCTGGATCTGGCCGCCGACGCGCTGGTCAGCGCCGGATACGGGTCGGCCGGTGAACGCTGTATGGCGATCTCGGTGGCGGTCGCCGTCGGTGATATCGCCGACGACCTGATCACCCGGATCGCGGACCGGACCCGAGCGCTGCGCATCGGCGACGGGCACAGTGAGTCCGATATGGGTCCGCTGGTCACCGGCGAACACCGGGACAAGGTCGCCGGCGCGGTGGATACCGCCGAGTCCGAGGGTGCCAAGGTGGTCATCGACGGGCGCCGTGTGGTCGGCACCGCCGACGCCGATATCGATGTCTCCCAGGGGTTCTGGCTCGGGCCGACGCTGCTGGACAATGTCACTCCGGAGATGGCCGCCTATCGGGAGGAGATCTTCGGCCCGGTGCTGGCCGTGGTGCGAGTGGACACCTACGAGCAGGCCCTGGAGCTGATCAACGCCAATCCGTACGGCAACGGAACCGCCATCTTCACCAACGACGGCGGCGCCGCGCGGCGCTTCCAGTACGAGGTCGAGGTCGGGATGGTCGGCATCAATGTGCCGATTCCGGTGCCGATGGCCTACTACAGCTTCGGCGGCTGGAAGAATTCGCTGTTCGGCGACACCCACGCCCACGGCGTGCACGGGGTGCACTTCTTCACCCGCACCAAGGCCGTCACCAGCCGCTGGCTCGACCCGAGCCACGGAGGCGTGAATCTGGGCTTCCCCCAGAACGATTGATATCGGCCGCACCGTGTCGCCCGCCGATCCGACGACACGGTGCACCGCGACCCACAACGCGGAACCAATGTTCGGTCCGACGCGCTAAACTGCGATCATGACTCCCATCGCCACCGGCGGCTGATTCGTGTACGCCGAAACACGAGCCACCGAGCGGGCCACCCGAACCCAGCCCGCTCCCACCAGCCGCGCCGACAGCGAGCGGCGGGCCGAGATTCTGCGCACCGCCGCGGAATTGTTCGCCTCGGCCGGATACGCGCGCACCGTGGTACGCGATGTCGCCGACGCGTGCGGAATCCTGGCGGGCAGCCTGTATCACCATTTCGATTCCAAGGAAGCGATCGCCGCCGAACTGCTCGCGCGCTACCACGACGCGCTCGACGCGGTCGCGGCCGGGTCGCCGGGCCCGGCCGCCATCACCGGTCCCGGCGACGCCTTCGCGGTGATTTCCGGATTCGCCACCGAGATCGCCCGCTGCGCACTGGAACACCGTGCGGCACTGCAGTTGTCGATCTACGGACCCAGCAGCGGTCCCGAGCCCGAAAGGGTCGCCTCGCTCGGCGCGGGCACACCCCAGGCCCCCGTGCGGGCGATGGCCGAACTCCTGGACGCGGCCTTCGAACGCGGCTACCTCGGCGCGGGGGTGGACCGGTCCGTCCTGGCCGAGCAGCTGTGCCTGACCATGCTGCATATCGGCCTGTCGGTACTGCACCGCGACACCGCCGCGGATCGCATGGCGGCCGCGGTGTGCCGGCTGCTGTTCGACGGCCTGGTCGCCACACCACCGACCGCCGCCGAACTGGACGCGTCCGCGGCGATGGCGGCCGCCCGCACCGCGATCGCCACCTGGCCGCCGCCGGACGATATCGACAGCACCGATCGCGTGGAGGCGTTGCGTGCGGTCGCCCGGGCGGAATTCGCCCATCGTGGCTACGAGGCCACCACCATGCGTGACATCGCCGTCGCGGCCGGTATCGGCGTGGGCACGGTGTATCGCACCGTGCAGTCCAAGGCCGCGCTGCTCGAGGCGATCATGGACACCTTCCACAGCGAGATCTCGCGCTGTTATCGGACCGTGGTCGCCACCGACAGTTCCGCCGCGGCCAAAATCGATGCCCTGACCTGGGTGAACCTCAATGCGCTCGACCGCTTCGAACCGGAGTTCGCGATTCAGCGCGCCTGGTTGCGCAGCACTCCGCCCGAGGGCAACGAGATCATCGACGTGCTGCGGCGCCGCGCACAGCAGATCGCCACGGTGATCGAGTCCGGCCGCGCCGACGGGGAGATCCGCGTGCAAGCGGTCGCCAAGAGCCGGCTGTCGGCCTGTGTGCGCGATCTGATCTGGGTGCCACCGCCGGTCGTCGGGCGGCTGGGCATCGCGGCCGCGCACGCCCACTCCCGCGCCACCCTGTTGCGCGGAGCCTGCCGAGAATCCGTCCCGACCTGAGCGGGAAATTCGGCGAGCCCTTGTGTGAACGGGCCGTTCCGGCGTACAGTCAAGCGGAACGAACGTTTGGTTCGCACAGTGCGTGGACATTCGCCGATCGCCCGCGCACCGGCCCACGACCAACCCGTCGGCGATCCGCCCCGCGGAGCACCCCACAACCGATCCACCCACCTCGAGGCCGCGGGGAACGCATACACCGAAACGCCCGGCCTCGCAGAATTTTTCGATAAGGAGGCGCGATGATCACCCTGCCGGACGGCAGCACCTCCCCGCTCATCGATGCCAGCGTGCACATCTATTTCCAGGGCAACCGCGAACTGCGCGACTGGCTGCCCGCTCCGCACAACGCCCGCGGCTTTCCCGACGTGGAGATGGAGTGGTACGGCGCACCGGGCGGTGAGTTCGCGCCCGGGACGATCCTGTCCGAGGGCGGATATCCGGGTTCGGAGCCCGAGGCCGTGGGCCGGGTGCTGTTCGAGGAGCGCGGCGTCGACGTCGCGGTGCTGCACGCGATGACTCGCGGCACCCTGCCCGACCGGAATCTGAACACCGCGATCCTCAACGCGCACAACCGGATGCTGGTCGAGCGGTGGCTGGACTCGGGCAGCTACGCCGACCGCTACCGCGGCACCCTGCGGGTCAATCCGGAGGATATCGACGGCGCGCTGCGCGAGATCGAACGGTTCGGCTCCCATCCCAAGATCGTGCAGATCGGCATCCCGCTGCAGTCGCGCGAACTGTACGGCAAACCGCAGTTCTGGCCGCTGTGGGAGGCCGCCGCGGCGGCGAATCTGCCGGTCGCCACGCATATCGAAACCGGCAGCGGCAACGCCTTCCCGCCCACCCCCAACGGACACACCCGCACCTACGAGCAGTACCTCGGGTTCATGGCGCTCAATTACCTGTACCACCAGATGAATATGATCGCCGAGGGGGTTTTCGAGCGCTTTCCCGATTTGAAATTCGTCTGGGCCGACGGCGCCGCCGACATGATGACCCCGATGATGTGGCGCATGGATATGTTCGGGCGTCCGCATCTCGAGCAGACGCCGTGGGCACCGAAGATGCCCAGCGACTATCTGCCCGGCCACATCTACTTCGTCCAGGGCTTGCTGGACGGCCCCGGTGATGTGGAATTCGCCGACCAATGGCTGGGATTCACCGGTAAGGAAGATGCGGTCATGTTCGGTTCCAGCTATCCGGACTGGCAACTCGACGATCCCGCGCGGCTGCCGTCCGCGCTACACCCGGACCAGCGCGAGAAGCTGCTGTGGCGCAACGCCGCCGGGCTCTACGGCATCGACATTCCCGCCGCTGTCGCCACGGCGCGCTGACGATTCGATGAATCTGGAGGAAACAATGACGCAGGCGAATATCGAAGTACGCGAACGAGTTCCCAGCCAGGACCGAGTCGCGGTGCGCGTGGTCGATTCCGATGTGCACCCGGTCCCGCGCGCCGGCCGGCTCGAGGAATTCTATCCCGAGCCCTACCGCAGCAAATATTTCCTGAGCCATCCGGTGGCCGGCACCATCACCTACGACGCACCGGATTTCGCCTACGCGTATGCGATGCGGGTGGATTCCTTCCCCGAGAAGGGCGGATTTCCGGGCAGCGACCCCGACACCCTGTTCAAACAGCTCATCATGGGTGCGGGCTCGGATATCTGCATTCTCGAACCCGGACTGCGCCAGTGCCGCACTCCCGAGGCCAGTTCGGCCGCCTGTGTAGCCACCAATCTGTGGCTGGATGCCGACTGGCTGTCCTCCGAGGTGAACTGGCACGAACGGTTCCGCGGGTCGATCTCGGCGGCGGCCGAGGATCCACTGGCCGCGGCCCGCGAAATCGAGCAGTGGGCGGGGCACCCCTATATGGCGCAGATCCTGATCCGCGCCGAACCTCGTCCGGCCTGGGGCGATCCGATGTACGACCCGGTCTGGGCGGCGGCGGTCAAACACGATATCCCGGTGGCCTGCCACCTCTCGCGCGGGT